>JAJRTG010000082.1 GCA_024278395.1 Fidelibacterota bacterium
CGCAATGATGATCTGATTCTTCCATTGCGGATCGAGCAGGTCTTTCCAGCTTTGCGGAGGATCAGTGACCAAATTTGTATTGTAGGCTATGACTTCGTTAATCATGCGAGCGCCGTAGTAATACCCGTCCGGATCTTTGAGTGCACTGGGAATCTCTTTCGCCTCCGAAGACTTGTACTGGAGGAGATAACCCTTTTCTTTGAGTTCTTCGTAATACGAGAAATCTGCTACCCAAATGAGATCTGCCTGAATCTGGCCGGACTCACTCTCAGTAGCGATCCTTGTCTTGATCTTTCCAGTTCCTGACCGGACGAACTGAAGGTCTATATTAGGATATTTGGCCTCAAAAGCCGTCTCGAGAGCCGAGACTATATCCGTTGGCATCGAGGTGTACAACATTATCGTCGTTTTAGCTTGCCCTTGTGCAAACGCTACTTGGGCCATCCCAACTATAAGGATCACCAACAGCCCCGCAGCCAACCCAGCTCCTAGGTATTTCTTCATTCTCTGCCTCCTTCTTTGCTAGTAGTCGGTTGTTTTACTAACGGACAATATTATTAAGGGACTGAAACTATCACCTCCTTGTTGTTAGTGTTTAAAGACTAGTTCTTCAATTCGTGCGAAGTGTTTTTCCATTACCTGGCGGGCTGCCTGTTTATCCCTTTTCTTGATGGCTTGGAAGAATTGCCAGTGTTCTTTAAAGGATTGTTTAAGATATTCTTCTTGTGATTCCAGGTAATAGCGTTTGATTCCCCGCCAGGTTTTCTGGTTCATCTTATCGATAAGCGAGTTGATCTCTTCCTTGATAAGCGAGTTTCGACTTGCATCAGCGATAGCACGATGGAACTCCTTGTCTCCGGTAAACCAGGAGTCATAGTCCTTGGAAAGGGCGGCTTCGCGCATCTTGTTCAGGGCTTCTTCCATGGCTGCGAAGTCGTTGGGCGTTGCCTTGTCAACGGCTAATTCCGCCACTCCGATCTCAAGCATCTTTTGCAATTCGAAGATTTCAGGTAAGGGCTTGTTGCTTTCCAGTAGCGCGATCGCTTGGGATATAGTGTTAGCACTGATGTTCCGGACGTAGGTGCCGTTACCCGGGTGCCTTTCCACAATACCTGATAATTGAAGAGATATAAGGGCTTCCCGCACGGAGGGTCTACTTACCCCCGTTTGCTCTGCGATGACCCGCTCGGGAGGAAGCTTATCACCCGGCTTGTACTCGCCGGATTTGATTGCCTCAATGATTTGCTCCAAGACATAGACCGATTTGCGTTTATCCTGGAGCTTCTTAAAGGCCATAGCTATATGTGCTCCCTTCAACAAGCTTGAGAGATGCCCACGCGTCTTTTGAGTGGTAAAATGTCTTACCAAACATATATATAGTATATAGCAGAATTCAGGCCTATTGTCAAGGGACGGCACTAAAGGCACAAGGAGACTGATCTTTCGGAGTTTGTCCCGAGATTCTATGTCTAATTCGGAATGATAGGTGCCACCTCTCCGGTCTCCAGATCGAAGATTAGGAGGGAGTAACCGGTATCCGTTTCTTCGGTGCCCATGTTCGGTTGATCTGTTCCGATTTGCGGGGAGGCCTCCGCCTGTTTTTCCACGATCAGTCCGAGGTGTCCCGCGTCGATCCAGAAGAGACCGACGGTCGAGTAGGTGAGGGGGATCTTCTTCTGTGTCTGCGTTAAACGGTCGTAGAGGAACGTATCCTGGTCCTCCCCGTTCTCCGAGCCGATGTAGGCGATGAACGCCCCGTCCGGGGAGAACGCGGGCGCTATCCCCCGTGTGGAGATCCGGGTCGCGGTGTTTTCGTCGGCGTTGATCAGGTACAAGGACGTGTCCTGGTTGTCCAGCTTCGGGGCGATGAGAGCCTGATCGAACAGGGTGAGGGCGATGTACTCCCCGGAAGGATCGATGTCCCAAAGGAAGGAAGCCGGAAAGAGGAGGAAAGTCTCTGCCATGCCGCCGCCGAGGAAGAAGCTGGCTATTTCGTCTTCATTGCCGGTTTCAGGATCGTACTGAATGAGGTGTCCCATGCTCAGCGCCCCCTCATCGCTTATCTTTATGACCCACAGGTGGGGTCCGGTTCTCGCAGGGCGGTAGCTCAGGACGCTGTCGAGCAGGGGATAGGTCACTTCTTCGATCCGGTCGTAGAGGAAGAGATGTCCGTTTCCCTCGTCGTCGACCTCAATGTAGGTGATGTTCCCCTCCGGGGTGAATGCGGGGTCGATGAGTGGTGAGTCGGAATCTACGAGCGTCACTGCTTTTGAATCGGTCTGTACCCCGGTTACTTCGATCCTCCACGCGACAGGCAGCTGCCAGTCGCCCAGCTCAGTGTCTACAAATACGAGCTCCGTGCCGTCGCGGGACCAGGAGATCGCGCCGCAGTCGCCGGCGGCCTTTGCTCCGGGAATCTGTATCGTCTCGTCTCCCTTGATCAGAGTGAGAGTCCCGCTCTCGGGAAGGAAGTCGTACGATCCGAACTTATCGAGGAAGAAGGCGGTCGTGCCGTCCGGTCCGACCGCGGGCCGGTTGAACGGGATTCCGCAGCCGATGAGAAACAGGAGCGGAACGACGGCGAGCAGGAAACGAGCTTTCATATGGTCACCCCCTTGGTCCCCTCCAGTGTAAGCGCGGGCGCCCAACCGGGCAACTAGCGTGGCTCGAAGTAGTCGCGGTACTTCCTCCGGTACGCCCGCCAGGTGAGGGCCCACCGGGCCGGATCGTCGAAGTAGGAATGGTCGGTCACCCTCCCGACCGTGCTCGCGTGCGGGGCGGTCTTCACCCGCTCCGGGTCGGTGTACGCTTCCTCGGCGATGTGTCTCAAGATCTCAGCGTACTCGTCGAGCTCGTCCTTGGAATAGGATTCGGTCGGCTCGAGGGTCACCGGCTCGGGGACGACCCACGGCTCGTGGCTCATCCAGTAATGCCCGCCGAAGTCGGCGACGCGGCGCTGGATGTCGGTCGTGCGTACCCCGGTGTCACGGCGAAGCTCCTCGAAACTGTAGCGGACCTGTTCGAGCCGGCGCCGCCCCGGGGCGAAGGGGGCGGACATCCCCTTTACCTCGCGCAGCTTGTGCAACAGATAGTTGTTGTTCAGCACGGCGGTCTCGGCGACGGCCCGCAGGCCGTCGGCCCCGAGGCCCATGATCCAGGCGTAGGCGCGGACGATCGCCGGGATCACCCCGTAGAAGTCCTTCACCTTCCCGATCGAATGAGGAAGGTCGTAGTCGAGGAAGTAGCGGTCTTCGTCCTCGTTGTAGCCGACGAGGGGGACGGGAAGGTACCCGGCGAGCTCGGACGTGACCCCGAGGGCGCCGCTCCCCGGCCCGCCGCAGCCGTGCGGGGAGGAGAAGGTCTTGTGCAGGTTGAAGAAGCACATGTCGAACCCCGCCTCCCGCGCCCGCGTGATCCCGAGGATCCCGTTTGCGTTCGCCTGGTCGTAGCAGCATAGCCCGCCCGCTTCGTGCACGATCTCCGTGAACTCGGCGATCCGCGGGTTGAAGATTCCGGTGTCCTCGGGATTGGTGATGAACAGTGCCGCCGTCCGGTCAGAGACCGCTCCCTTCAGCGCCTCGATGTCCGGAAGGCCGTCCGGATCAGGGGGGATGACGATCGGCCTATATCCCTTCACCCGCGGTGCGGCGGCGTCGGAGGGATGCGAGAACAGGGTCGTTATGATCTCGTCCCGCGTTTCTCCCCGGTCGGCGAAATACGCCCGGGCGATGCACGCCATCGCGTAGATCGCGTGCGAGCCCCCGCCCGGCTGGAGGCTGAACCGATCGAGCCCGGATATCTCCCGCAGGAAGAGGTCGAGCTTGTGGATGATCTCCAGGATCCCCTGCACGGTCGATGGGGGCTGCAGCGGGTGGAGCTCGGTCAGCTTGGGCGAGGCCGCGAACCGCTCGTTCACCGGCGGGTTGTACTTCATCGTGCACGTCCCCTGGCCGACGTCGATGTTCAGGTGCTGGCCGAGGGTCTCCTGGGAGAGGCGAAGGTAGTGCTGCAGGACCCGGTGCTGGGAGACCTCGGGGAGGTTGGGCGGCTCCCGGCGGCGGATCCCCTCCGGGATGAGGGCCGGGGCACCGATCCCCTCCTCCGGCTCCGGGACGA
>JAJRTG010000083.1 GCA_024278395.1 Fidelibacterota bacterium
ATCCGCACCTCTATGAGGAACCCACACCACAGGCGGCGCGACGGATCGCGAACGACGCCATCGAGCTCTACACCAGCGGGGAGATCGGCCGATTGATCGTCGTTGGGATGCGGTTCATCTCCGACCTGGCGCAGCGGGTGACCGCCGAGGAACTCCTTCCCGTCGAGGTCCCGCCCCAAAGAGGAGAGGCGATCCTCGAGCCGGCTGAGCTCTCCGAGATGCTCGCGATCGCGCTGCCGCTCTACATCGAGGGAAAGATATTCGGGATGCTCATCGAGACGAAGACGAGCGAGCACGCGATCCGCCGTCAGGCGATGAAGAACGCGACCGACAACGCCGATGACCTGCTGACTACGCTCACCCGGTTCTACCACAAGGCGCGGCAGCAGTCGATCACCCGCGAGATCGCGGACATCGTCGGCGGGGCGGAGGCGCTCAGGGAATGAGGGATTGGACGATTGAGTGATTGAGTGATTGAACGATTGGGGGATAGATGATGGATGAGAAAGGTATCGGACGGATAACCGAGATAAAGGGCCCGGTGATCGACGCCCGCTTCGAGAAGGGGAGCCTCCCGCGGGTGAACAACGCCCTCCTGATCAAGCGCGACGGGGCCCCCGACCTGGTCCTGGAGGTGGCGCAGCACCTGGGGGACGACGTGGTGCGGGCGATCGCCATGGATTCTACCGACGGGCTCTCCCGCGGGATGGAGGTGATCAACACCGGCGGGCCGATCACCGTGCCGGTCGGGCCGGAGACCCTGGGGCGGATGCTCAACCTCGTCGGCGCACCGATCGATGAGCTCCCCCCGGTCAAGGCGAAGAAGTACTACTCGATCCACCGTCCTGCCCCGTCCCTCCTCGATCAGGAGACCGAGGCCGAGGTCTTCGAGACCGGGATCAAGGTGATCGACCTCATCGCCCCGTTCCCCAAGGGGGGGAAGATCGGGCTGTTCGGCGGAGCCGGGGTGGGGAAGACCGTGCTCATCATGGAGCTGATCCGCTCGATCGCCTACGAGCATCAGGGCTACTCCGTGTTCGCCGGAGTGGGGGAGCGAACCCGCGAGGGGAACGAGCTCTACCTCGACATGAAGGAGGCCGGCGTTCTGAAGAACACCGCCCTCGTCTACGGGCAGATGAACGAGCCGCCGGGGGCGCGGTTCCGCGTCGCCCTCACCGGGGTGACCCTCGCCGAGTACTTCCGCGACGAAGAGGGGAAGGACATCCTCCTGTTCATCGACAACATCTTCCGGTTCGCCCAGGCGGGGAGCGAGGTGTCGGCCCTGCTCGGCCGCATGCCCTCCGAGGTCGGGTACCAGCCGACCCTGGCCACCGAGATGGGGGAGCTGCAGGAGCGGATCACCTCGACGAAGAAGGGGTCGATCACCTCGGTCCAGGCGATCTACGTCCCGGCCGACGACCTGACCGACCCGGCGCCGGCGACCGTCTTCTCCCACCTCGACGCCGCGATCACCCTGTCGCGCGACATCGTGGAGAAGGGGATCTATCCGGCGGTCGACCCGCTGCAGTCGAACTCGACGATGCTCGACCCGCACGTCATCTCCCACGAGCACTACCGGGTGGCACAGCGCACCCTGGAGGTCCTGCAGCGCTACGAGGACCTGCGCGACATCATCGCCATCATGGGGATGGACGAGCTATCAGATGAGGACAAGCTCGCCGTGCACCGGGCGCGCAAGGTGCAGCGGTTCATGTCGCAGCCGTTCCACGTCGCCGAGCAGTTCACCAACCGTCCCGGGGCGTACGTAAAGCTCGAGGACACGATCAAGGGGTTCGGGATGATCGTCGACGGCAAGCTCGACGACGTCCCGGAACAGGCGTTCTACATGGTGGGCACGATCGACGAGGTCCTCGAGCGGGCGAAGGCGATGGGCGGAGCGCAGGAAGAAGAGCTCGCGGACAAGGAATAAGAATCAAAGGCTGTCCCTGCAATCTCACTTTGCGGCTTGATAGATCACCGGCTTGTATTTAGGCTTCGGGATCGGTCTTCCCGCAGCGCGCGCCGCTTCCAGCCATGCTTTCTTGGCGATCTCTACTTGCCGGAGCGCTTCCTCCGGTGTTTCGCCGAATGCGGAACAGGCCTCCAAATCAGGGATATCCGCGATATATCCCTTGTCCTCTTCGCTGTAGAAGATGTTGATGTGGTAATCCTTCATTTCTCACCTCTCATGGTAAGATTATACCGTTCCACCAGCCGCAAAAACTGGCGAACTTGGTACGGTTTAACCTGTCCATTTACATCCTGGACATTCACCAATTCTCGGACTTCCGGGTGGACAAAGATATGATGACTACCGCTTATTCACGAGAGATGGAACCCAAAAGCCTCGAGCAGTGCAACCATCTCATTGAACTTCAGATTAGCAGGACTGTTAATTGCTTTATCGAGCAGTTTCTTCCTTCTCATTGCTTTTTTATCCCCATACCCCCTCCTTGATAAAACTGTATCCCTACTGGCTTAGCTAGTCAATCAATCCAGGGATGGCAAGGGATAGCAAACCGGGAGCTAGGAGTAGCCCTCCTGCGCGCACCTTATCGAGACATTTGGAACAATTTAGTATGGTGCTTCTATAACCATTGCAGCCGGAATATTTGTCCCTTGACGCGAGTTCGATTTATTGCTATAGTAGTTTCATCAAACGCTAAAGGAAGTAGCGTTTTTCGCTATGGCAGATGCGAAAATTCTAGAAAAGGGCCTCAAGCTCCTCGAAGAGCTTGCTCAAAGCGCGGAAGGGAAAAGCGCGGTCGAGCTGGCCAATCTTCTTGGCATCCATAAAACCAGTGTTTATCGCTATCTCAATACCCTTCTTGAGATGGGTTATATCCGCACCGATGGCAACGGTGCC
>JAJRTG010000084.1 GCA_024278395.1 Fidelibacterota bacterium
AAAAGGAGGGACTGCAAATGCACCTATGGCGGAAGGTATTAGTAGTGATTGCGGTAAGTATCCTGGCAACCAGTGGCATTGCGCTGGTGGGAAGCGCGCAGGCACAGGATAAGCCCTATGAAGGGGTCGTGCTTCACTTGGCCTCTATGGCCGATCAATTCGCCGATTATTTAAAGGTTCTAGGAAGGAAATTTGAAGAAGTAAGTGGGGCGCGAGTTGAAGTAGATATCTTGGGGTATGTAGAGCTGTATCAAAAAATCACACAAGACTACGCTACTCACACCAAGCAGTATGATCTGGCGACTACCGATATCGTCTGGACTGGAGAGTTCGCGGAAAAGGGATGGACGGTCGACTTGACTCCGCTCATCCTGAGGGATTACGAGGAGATCGACGTCCCTGACATACTTCCTGTCATGTGGGCAGAGGGAAGCTGGGACGGCAAGCAGATCGCGTTCCCGATGGCTGGGTACGCCAACAGCCTTATCTACCGCAAGGACCTGTTCAGCGATCCGAAGGAGCAGGCGAACTTCAAAGCAAAGTACGGGTACGACCTGCGTCCGCCCCGCACGATGAAGGAGCTGGCCGACATCGCCACGTTCTTCACCCGGCCGAAGGAGAACATGTACGGGCTCGTGGCGAACGGTGCGCGCGGTCCCGCGGTAGCACAGGACTGGATGGAGTACATGCGCGCGTTCGGCGGACAGATCCTCGACGCTAACGGTAAAGTTGTAATCGACAGCCCGGAGTGCCTTGCCGCACTCAAGTTCTTCGTTGACATCTTCGACAAATGGGCCCCGCCCGGAGCGATCGGCTACTGGTGGGACGACCGCGAGACCTCCTACAGGACAGGCCAGTCGGTCATGGAGTCCTCATGGAGCATCGCCCGTGCCGGTTACGAGGATCCAACTATATCCCGTGTTGTGGGTAAGACCGGCATGGCAATGACCCCGAGCGCCCCCGCGGTGAAGCCGCAGTTCGGCTTCGGCGGATGGGGGATCGGGATCAACGCGGACATCTCACCGGAACGGCAGGCGGCCGCTTGGGCGTTCATCAAGTGGATTACCAGCCCTGAGATTCAGAAGGAGTGGATGCTGCACGATGGTGCACCCATCCGGCTGTCGACCTTGCTCGATCCGGAACTGAATCAGAAGATGCCGTGGCTGCGTACGATGCTCAAGCTGTTCATCGACGGCAACGGCGACTACCGACCCCGCGTGCCCGAATACAGCCGAATCCAGGACATCCTGGGGCTTCGGATAAACCAGGCCATAACGCACGAGCTCACGCCGGAAGAGGCGCTGAGCAAGGCTGCGGAGGAGATCAGGGCCATATACGGACAATAGACCAATACTGCAGGCTGGTGCGGAGCTGTCCGCACCAGCCTGTACTGTAAAACCGCTTTCCGAAAGGTCGGACAGTGATAAGCAGCGTACGAGAATACTTCAATACCGGTAAGCGCTCGTTATATTTGTTCATCATTCCAATTACGCTTTATTTGATCCTTTTCTTTTTGTATCCGGTTCTCTACCAGCTCTACGTCAGCTTCTTCGACTTCAGCTTGGGCAGTGCCAAGACCTTCGTCGGCCTGAATAACTATGTTCTTATGGCACGCGATGAGCAGTTCCTGCATTCTCTTGTTACCACCGCCATCTTCGTCGTCAGCGCGGTGAGCGCCGAGCTGATACTCGGCTTGGGAACGGCTCTCCTTCTGAACTACGAAAGCAAGATCATGAACGTTATCCGCACGGTGATCCTTATCCCTACCGTGTTCACCCCGTTGGTGGCCGGGCTTGTGTGGAAGGCGTTGTACAACCCGGATTTAGGCGTAATATCCTATTACCTGCGCGTCCTTGGGATACCGATCGGACGAGGCCTCACCGTGGAGAGATCGACCGCGCTCTTCTCCGTGATCCTGGTCGACATCTGGGAGTGGACGCCGCTGATCGTGATCATCATCCTCGCGGGGCTGAAGAGCCTCCCCAAAGAGCCGTACGAAGCCGGGGCGATAGACGGGGCGTCGAGCAGCCAGCTGTTCCGCTATGTGACGCTACCCTTGCTCCGCCCCACCATCATCGTCGCGGTGTTGATCCGATCGATGGACGCGCTGAAGATCTTCGACATCATCTGGGCGATAACCGGCGGGGGGCCTGGTACAGCGACAACCGTGGCCAACTTGCGCATCTTTCAGGTAGGAGTCCAGCAGCTGCGCGTCGGTTACGCCTCGGCTCTGTCCAACGTCCTGTTGGTGATGAGCGTCCTTGTCGGGGTGTTCTTTATCCACGTTCTTTACTCGGAAAAGTACGGAGGGGTGCGATGATCACTGCAACCAACACCCGTTGGAAAGGTGCGTTACTGCATAGTGCACGTGTTTTGGTGATCACGGTGATCATCGTATTTGTCCTCTTCCCGATCTTTTGGATGCTCACCACTGCCTTCAAGCATCGGATCGACATGTTCGTGCTGCCGCCCCAGTGGATATTCAAACCGACGCTAGCCAACTTCAGATACATACTTAGTACAATGCCGGTGGGCAGATGGGTGCTCAACAGCAGCGTTATCTCTTTGGGAACGATGGTTCTTTCCCTCGTGCTCGGGGTTCCGGCGGGATACGCGTTCTCGCGCGTCCACTTCCGCGGCAAGAGGATCCTCCTCACGTTCATCCTCCTGACCCGTGCGCTTCCGCCGGTGGTGATCGTGCTTCCGTTCCGCGTGATCATGCAGGGATTGGGGCTGTTCGGCACGCGGACTGCCGTGATCCTGATCGATACGGTGTACGATGCCGCGTTTACTGCGTGGCTGATGTCGGGGATGTTCGAGAGCATCCCGGTGGACATTGAAGACGCGGCCCTCATCGACGGATGCTCGCCCATGCAGGCTTTCTGGAAGATAATCCTGCCGTTGAGCAAGCCGGGACTGGTCACCGCCTCCCTTTTCACCTTTATCCTGTCTTGGAATGACTTCCTGTTCGCATTGACCTTAACGTCTCCACAAACAGCCACCCTGCCGATCGGGATGCTCAGCACCTACGGAATCCTGAATCAGGGATGGACCTATATGATGGCTTTGGGATGTCTGGCTATCGTTCCGGTGGTGTTCATCTCGCTCCTACTGCAGCGGTACTACGTGAGCGGATTGACGTTCGGAGGCGTCAAATGACCGTCGGGCGTCGAGATCGACGACACTCGGAAAGGGAAACACATGGTAACGATCTATAAGAACGCGACCATCCTCGCTGGCCCCGAACTCCGCATGATGGAGAGAGCGGCCATCGTCTTGGACGGGGCGTACATCGCCGAGATCAGGGATGACTCCTCAGTACGCGGTGTAGACCTGAACGGGGCTATCGTCTTTCCTTGCTTTGTCAACGCGCACACACACATCGGCGACTACGGTGCCAAGGACCTGGCCGTCGGGCTTCCCACGGTAAAAGCCGTATCTCCGCCCGACAGCGTCAAGTATCGCTATCTGCAGAGTCTGACCCCGGAGGAATCGGTGGAATCGATGCGGTGTGGAGCGCGTGAGATGCTCGCGGCGGGAATCGCCGCGTTTGGCGACTTTCGGGAGGGGGGAGTGAAGGGCGCTGAACTCCTGAAGGATGCGGTGCAGGGGCTTCCGATCAAGGCGGTGATATTCGCCGAACCGACCGCCGAGCCGCGGGATTGGTACGCCTACCTACAGGAGACAGCGGCTCTCGGCGAGGCAGCCGACGGGCTGGGGATCGGTGACATCACTCTCTTCACCGATGAGCAGCTCACGGTACTGAAAGGCGCACTGGAGACCCACAGCGCGAAGCTGGCCGTCCACATCGCGGAGACGAGAGAGGCGCAGCGGGCGTCGAAGGAGCGCTGGGGTGCCTCGGAGGTGACTCGGATCTTGGAAGTCACACCGGATCTGCTCGTGCACATGACCAACGCCGATCCCGACGACATCGCGGCGACCGCCGCGGATGGGGTGCCGGTGGTGTGCTGCCCCCGCACCAACTGCATCCTGGGAGACGGCATCCCTCCCCTCTACCAGTTGTGGAGGGCTGGCGTTCCCCTGAGCCTGGGGACCGACAACTTCATGTTCACCAGCCCGAACATGTTCCGGGAGATGGATTACTTCTCCCGGATCGTACGGGGGCAGAGCAACCGGCCGGACGCGATCGAAGCGCGAGCCGTCCTGTCCATGGCGACCCTCGGCGGGGCGCGGGCCCTGGGGATCGACGACGAGTACGGATCTTTAGAGCCCGGCAAGATCGCGAGCTTCATCGTCCTCGATCCGAGATCCCCGAATCTGCGGTCGGTGCGCGATGTCTACTCCGCGATCGTGCACCGGGCCGGGTTGGCGGATATCCGGCTCGTGGTGGCGCACGGGAGGGAGCTGCGCGAAGGAGGGACCGAATCATGGTAACGATCGACGTAA
>JAJRTG010000085.1 GCA_024278395.1 Fidelibacterota bacterium
CGCGCTCCTGTTCCCGCGGTCGATGATCGTCGCCGCCGCGGCGACGGCCGGGATCCAGGCGTCGGACACGGTGTACGCGAACCTGGAGGACGAGGAGGGCCTGATCGCGGAAACGGAGCACATCCGCGATCTTGGGTTCGTGGGCAAGGGGGTGATCAACCCGCGCCAGATCGGGCCGATCCACTCCGTCTTTTCTCCGAGTCCGGAGGAGATCGAGGAGGCGAAGAGGATCGTTGCCGCGGCTGATGAGGCGGAGAGACAGGGGATCGGGGCGATCGCGATCGGAGGGAAGATGATCGACAAACCGGTCCTCGAGCGCGCCCGCCGCACGCTGCGCCTCGCCGGGAAGATCGAGGAGGGAGTCGAATGAAAAATGCGCTCGGCCGTGAGATACCAGACCGGATCGGAGATCGAACCCTGCGCCCGTTCCAGGGCGCGTTCGCCACTACGCCGACCGGGAGGAAGGCCGCCCGCCCGCAGAAGACGGTCCGTCCCGGGGAGAACAAGGTCTTGAGTTCGCTCGAGGAGGCGATCGAGGCGGCCGGGCTCAAATCCGGGATGACGATCTCGTTCCACCACTCGTTCCGGAACGGCGATTACCTCGTGAACATGGTCGTCGACGCCTGCGCGCGCATGGGAATAAAAGACCTGCGGCTGTTCCCCACTGCCCTCTTCCCGGTGCACGAACCGCTGATCGAGCACATCAAAAACGGGGTGGTGACGCGGATCGAGGGATCGATGAACGGACCGGTCGGCGCGTTCGTCTCGAAGGGCGGGAAGCTGAGTCAGCCGGCGGTCCTGCGCTCGCACGGCGGACGCTGGCGGGCGATCGAGGCGGGCGACGTGCACATCGACGTCGCGTTCATCGCCGCGGCCCAGGCCGATCCGTACGGGAACGCGACCGGGATCAAGGGGAAGACCCCGTGCGGCCCGATCAGCTTCTGCGCGGTCGACGCCCAGTACGCGGACAAGACCGTGGTGGTGACGAACGACCTCGCCCCTTACCCCGTGTACCCGTTCGAGATCCAGCAGGGCTGGACCGACTACGTGGTCGTGGTCGATGAGATCGGCGATCCCAATAGCATCGCCTCCGGGACGCTGCGCATCACGCGCTCGCCCACTCGGCTTCGGATCGCGCGGCTCGCCGCGGCGGCGGTGAAGGCCTCCGGTTACCTGAAAGACGGGTTCAGCTTCCAGGGGGGAGCGGGCGGGATCTCGCTCGCAGCGACGAAATTCGTCGGAGAGGAGATGGAGAAAGAGGGGATCGTGGGAAGCTTCGCCATGGGTGGAGGGACGAAGCTCCTCGTCGACATCCTCCACCGCGGGCTTGTGCGGGCGATCCTCGACGGCCAGGCGTTCGACACCGACGCGATCGCATCCCTGCGTGCCGATGAAAACCACGTGCTCATGGACCCGGGTCATTACGCGAACTACGACTCGCGCGGCTGCTCGACCTACATGCTCGACGCCGCGTTCCTCGGGGCGACCGAGGTCGACCTCGACTTCAACGTGAACGTGAACACCCATTCCGACGGCCAGCTCCTGCACGGGATCGGCGGGCACCAGGACGTCGCCGCCGGGGCGAGGCTCACCCTGATCACCGTGCCGACGCTGCGGGGAAGGCTCCCGGTGATCGTCGAGCGGGTCACCACGGTGACCACCCCGGGCGAGGTGATCGACGCGATCGTGACAGAGCGGGGAATAGCGGTGAACCCGAGACGGGAGGATCTGCGGGAGAGGTTCATCCGAGCCGGGCTCCCGGTGCGGGCCCTCGAGGAGATCAAAAAGGAGGCCGACCGGCTCACTCGACCGCCGAGAAAGCCCATTTTCGGGGACGAGGTGATCGCGCTCATCGAGTGGCGCGACGGAACAGTGATCGACACAGTAAGGAAGGTGGTGGGATGGAAATAAAAGAAGAAATCGTAAAGGTTCTCCCGGAGATCGACCTGATCGAGGATGCGGACCTGCGCGACAAGGTGGCGGCGACGTGGGCCGACGGGCTGCGGCGCGGGGGATGGACCCCGGAGGATATCACCCGGATGCCGTTCACCCTGGCGAAGAAGGTCGAGATCAACTTCGCCGAGCACGTGCGCAGCGTGACGAAGATATGCCTCGGGGTGGCCGAGACGTTCGATGAGATTTACAAGGGGAAGCTCTCCCTCAACCGCGACATCCTCCTCGCCGGGGCGCTCCTCCACGACGTGGGAAAGCTCCTCGAGATGGAGGAGGCGGATGGAACGTTCCGCAAGAGCCCGGCCGGAAGGCTCGTGCGGCATCCGTTCTCCGGGGTGGCGCTCGCCGATGCCCACGGGATCCCAGCGGAGGTGCAGCACATCATCGGGACCCACTCCAAGGAGGGGGACCCGTACCCGCGCACTCCCGAGGCGGTGGTCGTGCATCTGGCCGACTTCATGAACTTCGACACAATCGAGGGGTGATGGGAATGGGAATGACGTTCGCGCAGAAGATCCTCGCCGAGAAGGCGGGGTTGGATCATGTGGCCCCGAGCCAGATCGTCACGGTCACCCCGGATTTCTGCATGTCGCACGACAACACCGCCGCGATCGCCAAGATCTTCGGAAAGATCGGCGTGGACCGAGTGAAGGACCCGGACAGGTTCGTGATCGTCCTCGACCACACCGTGCCCGCCTCGACCGAGAAGTACGCCCTCGGACACAAGGAGATCCGCGCGTTCGTGGCGCAGCAGGGGATCGAGCACTTCTACGACGGCGGGGTCGGGATCTGCCACCAGGTCCTGCCCGAGAAGGGGTTCGCCCTTCCCGGGACGTTGATCCTGGGATCGGACTCCCACACCACCACCTACGGCGCGTTCGGCGCGTTCTCCGCCGGGATCGGCCGCTCGGAGATGGCCGTCCTGTACGCGACCTCCAAGATCTGGCTCAAGGTCCCCGAG
>JAJRTG010000086.1 GCA_024278395.1 Fidelibacterota bacterium
AGAGAGTTCCTGCCCCTCCCCGATCACCACAGAGGGATAATCGGTGTAGAACTGAACCGCCTGCTGTGCGAGCGCAACCGCGCTCAATACGATGACCCCCGCTGTGATAAGAAGGGGGAGTGCCAGGAACCGCTTCGATGATGGAAAGAGCATCTTTGTCCACCTCCGAAACATATGGTTTTGCTGCTGCGGATTCAGATTATAAACCCTGTTTGTGAAGGTTTTGTGAAGGCACGTCGGTGTTAGGTTTTCTTTGAACTCCCGCCAATAACCGGATCTGGCTATAGCCAAAGTTGGCTACAAGAGCAACAAGCTCTTGGGCGTCGAGAGGGCGAAAAAAAAGAGGTGAGCGAAACTTGCGCTGCTGGTCTCGCCTTCATTAGAAGGAATCCGTATAGCATATTTTCAGAAAATGGTTCTATCGACTTGACACCGCGGAGACATTATGAGAAAGTAGGGAAAAGCTATGAATCACAGCGAGATCGTCAGCTTCATCTGGGGTGTCGCGGACCTGATCCGCGATGTGTTCAAGCGGGGAAAGTATCAGGACGTCATCCTCCCGCTCACCGTCCTGCGGCGGCTCGACTGCGTCCTCGCCCCGACGAAGGAGAAAGTCCTCCAAACCTACGCGGAGTACAAGGATAAACTGGAGGATCTCGACCTGCTCCTGCGGAATGCATCCGGTTTTGCGTTCTACAACACCTCTCAGTACGACTTCGAGAAGCTCCTCGCCGACGCGCCGAACGTCGCGGCCAACCTGCGCAACTACATCAGCGGATTCAGCACGAACATGCGCGAGGTGATCGAGAAGTTCGACTTCGACAACACGATCTCCAAGCTTGACGAGGCTGGGTTGTTGTTCAAGGTCCTCGAGCGGTTCAAGAACGTCGATCTCCATCCCGACGTCGTTGACAACGCGACGATGGGGACGATCTTCGAGGAGCTGATCCGCAGGTTCAACGAGGCGCTCAACGAGAACCCTGGTGAGCACTTCACCCCACGCGACGTGGTGCACCTCATGGCCGACCTGCTCCTCGCCGGCGACGAAGAGAGAATCCGCGGAAAGGGGGTCGTGCGCACTGTGTACGACCCGTGCTGCGGGACCGGTGGGATGCTGACGATCACCAAGGATCACATCACCCAAGGGGTACGGGATGCACAGGGGAACCTCGTCAAACCGCCGATCAATCCGGATGCGGAGATCTACCTGTTCGGGCAGGAGGTGAACCCGGAGACGTTCGCCGTGTGCAAGTCGGACCTGTACATGAAGTCTGCCGACGGCCGCGACGCGGAGCACATCGCGTACGGTAGCACACTCTCCAACGATCGCCACGCCGATCGGACCTTCGATTATCTGATCGCCAATCCTCCCTACGGCAAGGACTGGAAGATGGATCAAGAGGCGGTGAAGGCCGAGCACGAACGCGGAAGCGCTGGCCGGTTCGGGGCGGGCCTCCCCCGCATCTCCGACGGGCAGCTCCTCTTCCTCCAGCACATGCTCTCGCACATGAAGCCGGTCCCCGAGGGCGGTTCCCGCGTGGCGATCATCATGAACGGCTCGCCCCTGTTCACCGGCGGAGCAGGGTCGGGAGAATCGGAGATCCGCCGCTGGATCCTGGAGAACGACTGGCTGGAAGCGATCGTCGCTCTCCCCGAACAGCTCTTCTACAACACCGGGATCGCTACTTACGTGTGGGTGCTGACCAACCGCAAGAACGAGGAGCGACGCGGCAAGGTGCAGTTGATCAACGCGACGTCGTTCTGGGTCCCGATGCGAAAGAGCCTCGGCGACAAGCGCCGCCAGATCCCGCCGAAGAAAGCGGCAGAGATCGTGGAGATCCTGCACTCGTTCGAGGAAGGCGAGTACTCGAAGATCTTCCCCACCACCCACTTCGGATATCGCCGCATCACCGTCGAGCGCCCGCTAAGGCTCAACTTCCAGGCCTCGCCGGAGCGGATCGAGCGCCTGAAAGACGAGCGCGCGTTCCAAAAGCTCGCCGTGAGCAAGAAGCGCGATCCCGAAGTAAGAGCACAGGAGGAGGAACTGGGGCGGCGCCAGCAGGAGCGGATCCTCGAAATGCTCCGTAGCATGCCGGATAGGTTGTTCAAGGACCGTCCCAGCTTCGTGAAGGCCCTGCAGGACGCGGCTGCGGCCCACAGGATTAAGCTCGACGCCCAACTCAAGAAGGCGATCTTAAGTGCCCTCTCGGAGCGCGACGAGACGGCGGAGATCTGCCGCGATAAGAATGGAAATCCCGAGCCCGACCCGAACCTGCGCGACACGGAGAACGTCCCCCTCTCCGAATCGGTCGAGGCATTCTTCGAACGCGAAGTAAAGCCGTACGTCCCCGATGCGTGGATCGACGCATCCAAACGCGATCCCAAGGACGGCGAGATCGGGATCGTCGGCTACGAGATCAACTTTAACCGCTACTTTTACACCTACACCCCGCCGCGACCTCTGGAAGAGATCGAGGCGGACATCGAGAAGGTGGAACACGAGATCATGGAGATGCTGCGGGAGATGGGGATTTGATCATGTGGACCCAAGCACGAGGTGAAGATCTGCCAGCTGTAAACCGGTTTGTGGCTGTGCTCAAGCCCACAGAAGCGTATCTCAACTGGGCGAACTCCTGCCCGGGGCCGGGCCCGAAGATAACGCTCGCTAGGCTGCGGGAGGAATGCACCGCCTATCTCATCCCCGAGGTTGAGGACCCGCGAGCGTGGATCAGGCGAAACTTCATCCCCATGTTCGAAAGTGAGCTTGCGGCTTGGTACACGGATGAAACCTACTGGCCGGAGCACCTTACGTATCGGCTGTTCAAGGAGTTCTTCGAGGTAGAGATTCACTCCGTCGTCATCGACCTTGGGAAAGGGCCGGTGAGGCACGAGTGAGCGCTGCAGCGACCGCTCCAATATGCTATCATAATGATAGCAAACAGTGAGAAGGTGATGTTGAAATGGCGCAGGTGCTCATAAGGGATCTTGATCCCGAGGTGATCGAGGCGCTTAAGCGGCGGGCGAAGGAGCATAACCGCTCGCTCCAGGGGGAGCTGAAGACGATCCTGGAACAGGCGGTGCGGAACTCGTCCCACAGAAACATCGACGCCTTCCTGGCCCAAGTGCGGGAAATCCGCAAACAAACCGAAGGAACACCCCAGACCGACGCGGCGCAGCTCGTGCGGGAGGACCGGAAGCGGTGAGGGCGCTCGTATTGGACGCATCGATCGCGATCAAGTGGTACTTCCCCGAGG
>JAJRTG010000087.1 GCA_024278395.1 Fidelibacterota bacterium
CCCGCCGCGTCCGCGTGACCCCGGAGACCGATCTCGATGCCCTGCCCCAGGACGCCCCCTGGCTCACCGAGACGCGCCTCGTGGCCAAGCCGGATCAACTGTTCGGCAAACGCGGCAAGAACAACCTCCTCCTCGTCGACGCCGACTACGAGCAGGTCAAGGCGTGGATAAAGGCCCGGATGGGAAAGGAAGTGACGATCGTCCAGACCACGGGAGAGACGACCGGCGTGCTCACCCATTTCCTGATTGAGCCGTTCGTCCCGCACGAGGATGAGTACTACCTCGCGATCACCTCCGATCGGGAGGCGGACGTCATCCACTTCTCCACCGAGGGTGGGGTGGACATCGAGGAGGTGTGGGACTCGGTGATCGAGATCGAGGTCCCGGTGGCCGCCGATCCGAGTGAGGTCAACGTCACCGACCGGCTCCCCGAGATCCCGGACCGGGAGACGCTCGGGGCGTTCATCAACGCGGTCTACCGCATCTACTGCGACTACCACTTCACCTACCTCGAGTTCAACCCGCTCACCTTTGTCGACGGCAACCCGGTCCCGCTCGACACAGTGGCCAAGCTCGACGACACCGCCGCGTTCCAGTGCGCGGAGAAGTGGGGCAAAATCGAATTTCCCAAGCCGTTCGGCAGCCTGGCCACCCCGGAGGAGGAGTACATCGCCTCGCTCGACGAGAAGACCGGCGCGTCGCTCAAGCTGACGGTCCTCAATCCCGAGGGTCGGGTGTGGCTGATGGTCGCCGGCGGCGGGGCGAGCGTGATCTACGCTGATACGGTGGTCGACCTCGGGTTCGGGCACGAGCTCGCCAACTACGGGGAGTACTCGGGCAATCCCTCGACCGAGCTCACCTACGAGTACGCCAAGACGATCCTCGACCTGATGACGCGCAAGCCCGATCCGCAGGGGCGGCCGAAGTACCTGCTGATCGGCGGCGGGATCGCCAACTTCACCGACGTGGCCAAGACGTTCACCGGGATCATCAAGGCGCTGCGGGAGTACCGCGATAAGCTGATCGAGAACAAGGTGAAGATCTACGTGCGCCGCGGCGGGCCGAACTACAAGGAGGGCCTGGAGAAGATGCGGAGGCTCGGCGAGGAGCTCGGGGTCCCGATCGAGGTGTACGGACCGGAGACGCACATGACGCGGATCGTCTCCCTGGCGCTGGAGGAGGAGAAGAAATGAAGGATTACGAACTTTTCACCCGTGACACGAAGGCGTTCATCTATGGGGCGCAGACGGCGGCGCTGCAGCGGATGCTCGATTTCGACTACATGTGCCGCAAGGACTCCCCGAGCGTGGTCGCGATGATCACCCCGGAGCGCGGCGGGTTCCAGAAGGTGTTCTGGGGGACGAAGGAGATCCGGATCCCGCGGCTGCGCTCGATCAAGGAAGCAGTGGAGCGGTTCCCGGAGGCGGACGTGATGGTCAACTTCGCCTCGCAGCGCTCGGCGTTCGCCGTGACGATGGAGGCGCTCGCCACCGACACGATCCGCACGATCGCGGTGATCGCCGAGGGGGTGCCGGAGCGCCAGGCGCGGATCATGGCCGCCACGGCGAAGCAGCTCGGCAAGTGGATCATCGGCCCGGCGACCGTCGGCGGGGTGAAGGCAGGTGCGTTCAAGATCGGGAACGCCGCCGGGACGATGGAGAACATCCGCATGGCCAAGCTCTACCGCCCGGGATCGGTCGGGTTCGTCTCGGTCTCCGGCGGGCTGTCGAACGAGGCGTACAACATCATCGCCAGGAACACCGACGGCCTGAACGAGGGGATCGCGATCGGCGGGGACGCCTATCCCGGCTCGACCCTGCTCGATCACTTGCTGCGCTACGAGGCGAACCCGGATATCAAGCTCCTCGTCTGCCTGGGCGAGCTCGGCGGGACGGCGGAGTACGAGATCGCCGACGCGGTGAAATCCGGCCGGATCACCAAGCCGCTCGTCATGTGGGTGACCGGGACGTGCGCCAAGGTCCTGCCCGGACAGGTGCAGTTCGGCCATGCCGGGGCAAGGGCGGACTCGGCCAAGGAGACGGCCGACGCCAAGAACCAGGCGCTGCGCGCCGCGGGGGTGATCGTGCCCGATTCGTTCGACGACTACCATCTGTGCATCCGCGAGACCTACGAGCGGCTTGTAGAGGAAGGGATCATCACTCCGGCACAGGACTTCGAGCCGCCGCAGATCCCGATGGATTACGCCCAGGCGGTCGCCGAGGGGCGCGTGCGTCGGCCGACCCACTTCGTGTCCACGATCTGCGATGAGCGAGGCGAGGTGCACAACTACGCCGGGGTGCCGATCGACGAGGTGATCGAGAAGCGCTATGGGATCGGGGGGGTGATCGGGCTTCTGTGGTTCAAGAAGGACATCCCGCCGCACGCGCGCGAGTTCCTGGAGATGGTGATCCAGATCATCGCCGACCACGGCCCGGCCGTCTCCGGGGCGCACAACACGATCGTCGCCGCCCGGGCGGGCAAAGACCTGATCTCGTCGCTCGTGAGCGGGCTTCTGACGATCGGGCCCCGGTTCGGCGGTGCGGTGAACGGAGCCGCGGAGCACTTCCTGTACGGACTGCGCAATGGTCTTTCCCCGCGCGAGTTCGTGGATGAGATGAAGCGCAAGAACGTGCGCATCCAGGGGATCGGGCACCGGCTGCATTCCCTGGAGAACCCGGACGCGCGTGTCGAGATCATGAAGAACTACGCCAAGGCGCACTTCAAGAAGACCGAGCTCCTCGATTACGCGCTCGCCGTCGAGCAGGTGACGACCAAGAAGAAGAACAATCTGATCTTGAACGTGGACGGGTGCATCGGGGTCCTCCTCGTCGATCTGTTGAAGGAGCTCAACTTCTCCGATGCCGAGATCGACGAGATGATCGGCGCCGGGCTGTTCAACGCCCTGTTCGTCCTTGGCCGCTCGATCGGGCTCATGGGACACTATTTCGATCAGAAGAGGCTTGGAGAGCCGCTCTACCGCCATCCGCTCGACGACATCCTCTACGACATCCCCGCCCGTCCGGAGAAGGTGGGATGAATCGCTTCCTACGCGCCGGGGGACCTCCTCCGGCGCTTTTTTCTTTTTGCTCTTGACAGCGGGATGCGTGATCAATATACTAATTTTCGCAAGAGGAGGCAATGGATCAAAAGGTGAATCAAAACCATCCGCTAACCGAGCAACGGCGACGGCTGATCCTGGAGCGATTGCAGGAGTGGGGCGTCGTTAAGACCTCGGAGCTCTCCGAGATCTTCTCCGTCTCCCCGATGACGATCCGAAACGACCTTAACGCTCTCAACGAGCAAGGCGTCCTGGTGCGCATCCACGGCGGGGCGATCGCCCGCGAACCGCTCACAAGCGAACCCTCTTACCTCGATAAAGCGAACCGTAACCGCGCTGAGAAGGAACGGATCGGTAGGCATGCGGCGAAGATGGTGGAGAAAGGTATGGCGGTGTTCATCGGGAACGGCACCACCACCATGCAGCTCGTCAAGCATCTCTCTCGCGCACTACAGGTGCGGGTGTTCACAAACGCGCTCAATCATGCTGTGGAGCTGTCAAAGTATTCGGGGATCGAAGTGTACGTAATCGGCGGATACTTGCGCAGCGTCTCCCTGGGGATGGTCGGAAGGCTGGCCCGCCAGGCGCTCAACGGTGTCTACTTCGATCTCGCCTTTCTGGGGGTGAACGGGATCTCCTTGGAACACGGGTTGACGCTTCCCTCCTTGGAAGAGGCCGAGACAGCGGGAGAGGTGGTGCGCCACGCCCGGCGCACGGTGATCCTCGCC
>JAJRTG010000088.1 GCA_024278395.1 Fidelibacterota bacterium
CATGTCCTGGGGGTCGTTCCCCGAGGCGCGCAGCTGGTCGACGACCTCGAGACGCTTGATCAGACGGCGACGGTTCCCGGCCGAGGTCTCCTGACGGATCTTTTCGGTGAGCTCGCGGTGGAGTTCATCGAGGTTGATGGTAGCGAGCAGTCCCTTGATCCCCGCCGCTCCGGTCATCGCCACGAACCCGTCCGGGTAGATCCGCTCGTAAGCGCGCTTCTCCAGCCGGTTCAGGCGGTCCCCGGGCTTCAACGGCACCGCGGGATCCTTAACCTTAGTAACGAGGAAGACGAGGCTGTCCAGGACCTCTTGGTCGATCGGTTCCCCCTTCACCGCCGGCCCGTAACGCTCGAGGAGCATCTGGTAAGCGGTATGGGAACAGATCTCCTCGACGGGCCGTTCGGCGATCACCGTCTCCGCCTCCACCTCATCACCATCCTCCACGAGGAGGGGGACCTCTCCAACAATCGGGTACTCCTGAGCCCCGATGACCACCGCCTTGAAGTGCTCGCCGTTCTTGAGTTTTCGCTCCTCGATCGTGACCCTTCCCGGCTCGTCGGCGATCACCCGCGGGGCATCCTCTACGTAGTACGCCTGCTCCACGGAGAAGGAGAACGCGCTCGACAGGATGTCCACCTCCGCGGTGTACATCGTCTCGCCGGGGCGGACCTCCTTGCAGTCGGAGGACGTTACGATGTACAACGCCTGTTCAAGCGGTTCCGTCTCATAGTAGGCGATCCGCTGGAGTTCCTTCTTCTTCATCCCCAAAAGCCGGCTCAGCAGGCTCGATACCCCTTTCAGGTACCAGAAGTGAACCACCGGGCTGGCCAGGGCTATATGTCCCATGTACACGCGCCGCACCGAGGAATCGGTAACCAGAACGTGACACTTCTCGCACGTGATCCCCTCGTACTTCTTCCCCTTGTATTTGCCGCAGGCGCACTCGTAGTCGTTCTCCGGGCCGAAGATCTCCTCCGCGTACAGTCCGCCCCGTTCCGGACGGTGCGTGCGGTAGTTGATCGTCTCCGACTCGGTTACCTCTCCGTGCGACCAGCTGAGCATCACGGAGGGGGAGGCAAATTGAAGTTTTATCCGCTTAATGTCGTCCCCAGAGATCAATAGATTCACCTCTTAATAGATCTTTGCTTGCCGCTGGTTATGCGTCTTTCTTGGAATCGGCCGTAGAGTCCTTCTTGGAATCAGCCCCAGCCCCGGAAGAAGAGGGTGTTTTGCCCTTCTTTCGATAGTCGGTGGTATAGTAACCGTTCCCCTTGTAGATAACCCCGATACGGGGGAGGAGACGCCTTACCTGCTCGCTCCCACATTGCGGGCAAACTGCTTCCTCTTTGTTGCCATTTACATGTAAAATTTTAAATTCAAATCCGCAATTTTCACATTCGTAACGGTAAAATGGCATACCCACCCCCTTCTCCCTGTTTGGGGAAAACCTCAACTGCAATCTCGACATAGACAGCATTTACTAAAATCTTCCCCTAAGTATAGCTTAGAGCGCCGCTTTTTCAAGGAATGGCGCTTCCGGCTGCGGCGCCTTCAGCTTGTGCACGATACAATACCGGTCGATTTCCTCCGGGGAGGAGAAGGGAGACACGTTCAATTGAGAGGTCTCATCATCCCTCTCGAATCTGAAATTCACCGGGATTATGATCCCGGGCGGGGCGGAGCTGTACGTGGCGGTGATCCTCCCGGCAAGCTCAATGATCTCGCGTACCTGCCCGGGCGTCTTCTTCGCCCAATCGGTACGCACCAGGGTCATCGGCCCTTGATAGGTGGGGAGGTAGACGCGCAGGTCCTGGGGGAGGAAGAAGTTCTGGAGCGCTCGCTTCTCCTCCTCGCTCGTCGCGAGGACGATCTTGATGTCCGGGGGACGCTTGTAGTAGAGTCGGAAATCAAGGAGCTTGAGGGCGTTCATCGTGAACTCCTCCTCCTCGAGCAGGTTCTCCAGCCTCCTTCCGAACCCGGGGAAGGTGAGCTTGCAGCGCTTCTCCGCCCCAAGGGGGTCAACGCGCGAGAAAAGCCCAAGGCGGGCGGCCAGTTCTTCAAGGGGAACTGCATCCCCGTCCCTGAATCCGAACAGGCTCTCCCGGTCGATCCATCCCGCCTGCTCCGCGCGCGTCAGCGGCAGGAGACGCGCGGAGAGGGGACGGAGCACGAGTCCCGTTATCCCCAGGGTCTCCTCTATTCTAACTAAGTCAGCGGCCGAAAGGTCGTTCCTCCCTACAATCTCACCGGTCACGATGAAATCCGCGTGGATCCGCTCCATGTACCTGATCGCCCGCATGAGGATGAGGGTGCGACAGCTGAGGCAGCTCCGCTTCAAGGTGAAGTGAGCCCGCGGGGGGATGTTCGCCATGCGGCGGTAGTCCTTCTTGAGGGACTGGGTACGGAGGCTGATCCCCGGCCATTCCTCCTTGACCAGGTCGCGCAACGGGTCGGAATCAGTGAAGAACGGAGACCGAAAGTGGAGCAAGAACACCTCATCCACCTGACGCTCGACCAGCTTGGTCGCTACCCGGCTGGCCAAGCTCCCGGAGAACAGAGAGAGCGCCCGTACCACCTTTCTTACCCCTACCGCCGCGGTTCGATCAAGCCGTAGTTTCCATCGCGCCGGTGGTAGATGATGTTCACTTCGTTCGTCTCCGCGTTGATGAATACCAAGAATCCCTTTTCGATCGCGTCCAGTTGCAGCGCCGCCTCCTCAGGGGACATCGGTTTGTGGAAGTACGTGTCGGTGCGGATGATCTGCCGATGATCAACGTCCTCCACAGCGGCTTCCTGGGAATGTGATCCCTTCCCACCGCGTTCCTTTACGTCGGTCAGTTGGTCCTTGTACTTCACCAACTGACGCTTCAGTTTGTCGATAGCGGCGTCGATCGAAGCGTACATGTTGGAGGACTCCTCTCGGGCGGTGATCACCTTCCGGTTTACCAGATGCGCATGCATATCAGCGATATGACGCTCCTTCTCCACCGAGAGGACGACGTCGATGCTGACGATCCGATCGAAGTACCGCTCAAGCCCTTCCGTCTTCTCCAGGACGTAACTCCGCAGGGCATCGCTCGAACCCGCGTGCCGCTCAACGATCTTTACCTTCATGCCCCCTCCTTTTCCTGAAAAGATCATAGCAGAAAAGCGAGGATCGGTCAACGATATAAGATGGTGGAATTAAAGATAAAAGCAGATCAGGCGGGTTGCCTGACCCCGGTCCCAAGGGAGACGATCCGAGCCCGGAGGACGCGGGAGACGAGGTGGAGCGCACGCGGGCCGATATCCGGCTGGTAGATTCCAAACTCGCGGGTGACGAACGCCTTCAGATTGCTGCGGTAATGGGTCCCGTCCGTGCGCCGCTCCCGCACGATCAGGCCCATCTCAAGAAACTCGCGCGGCGGGGAGTTCTCGATCACCCCGCGGGCGCAGTCGGTCCACGCGGCGATCTGCTCAACGGAGTAGGAGAGGGGGGCGTGCTCCACGAGGAACGCGAGGATGCGCCGTTCGAGGACCCCCTTGTGGGCGATCCGGGAGGCGATCCGGTCGATGTGCCGCATCACCGCGGCGGGAAGCGCGTCTTCACTTCCGGGAGGAGTCTCCTCGATGTCGATCACGGGGACGTCAGCCTCCGCCGGAGGGCGCCGCGGGTCGACGACCGAGCGGTGTCCCGACCTACCCGACTTATACGCGGTCACCCCGCTCCCCTCCACCGAGTGGACGATCGCCTTGGAGATCTCCTGTACGTTCGGGAGCGAGGGCGGGGGGACCTCAACCTTTATGTAGCCGAGAGTACGGGCGATCTCCTCCAGCCGCTCGATCTTCTTTTCCCTATCAGCGAGCGCGGCCTCCAAGCGGGCGATCTTTTCCTTCAGCGCCTCCAAGCGGGTCTTCTTCCCCTTTCCCTGCTTCGCCTTTTCGATCGCCTCGATGATCGACTGGCTCACCTGTTTGAGCTGCGGAGTGACCACCACCTCGAGCGAAGGGGTGAACCCGGCGTGGAAGGTCTCCCGCTCGCGCACGTAGATCGGGAGGATCGTATCGCCGTTGATGTACACGCAGTTTCCGGTGTCGAGCGCGGAAATGAGTTCCTTGACTTCGCTTTTGCGCCATGGGAGAAGTTCGGAATAAACGCGCATATCCGCCTCATGCACCACGCGGTGGAGGAACAGGATACCGGCCTGGGAGAGGACGTCCTTCTCCACCTTGGCGGATCGCTGGGAGACGATGATCGCCCCCAGCCCGCGCTTGCGCCCCCGCAGGGCGATGCGGGCGATCAGCTCCTTCAGCTCGGTCTTCGTCCCCTGCGGGATGAACTCGTGCGCCTCCTCGATCCCCACGATGTACGGGCGGCGCAGCTTCCCGGCGAGGTTCCACAGGGCGGTAAGGTACTCCTGCAGGAAGGCGTTCCGCTCCTCGGACAGGAACCCGGAGAGGTCGAGGACGACCGGGACGTTCTTCTCCATGCTGATCTGGGCGATCTCCTCGGCGCAGTCAACGTCAACCTCGATTTCCACCCCCTCGCCGGTTCCGACCACCAGGACCTCGAACTTCTCCTTGAGGCCGAAGTACTCCCCGTCGATGTCGACGATGGAGAGGGGATAGTTGTGTTTGAGGAGCTCCTCGAAGATCACCCCGGCGGTGTTCGACTTTCCCGAGCCGCGGATCCCGAGGATGGCGATGCACTGACCGATGATCTCTTCCAGGTCGAGCGCCAGATCGTCGCTTACATGAAGTGGGGTTCCCATCGATGCTCCAGTCCTTTCCTTCCGCGGTAGTTGCGATGTCCTCCGACTCCGCAGTCTAAAAGGGAGAAGATCCGGTTGCCAGCGCGGATGTCCCCTATTCGGGGGGCCTTCTTCCTCTCCCTTCGATGAGGGTGCGGGCGGCGGCGATCGCCTCCTCCCTGGTGGTGATCTCCCCGGAGAGGATCCGGTCGTGAACCGCGTTCAGGACCTCGCCGAGCAGCGGTCCGGGCCTTAGCCCGAGCTCGATCAGGGTGTGTCCGTCGATCAACTCCCGCGCCCGGTTGAGGCTCCCCACATGCTCGATGTGTTCGATCACACGCAGGGTCTCCTCGATCACCGGCCTCCACCCGGAAGCCCGGTGGGCGCTCGCCTCGGAATCGGCGATCAGGACCTGGAGGAGGTCGAAGAACAGAGGGAACCTGCTGCGTAGGGCTCTTTCACCTTCCACCTCCCCCTCGCTGATGAACCGCACCTGCTTTCCCCGTCCCATCCTGGGGAAGGCGGCGACCCGCATGTGATTCCTGACTAGGTAGGTCAGGCGGGTGATCTCCCCACGGGACAGACGGAGCCTCTCCCCGATCCGCTTCGCCATACGCGCTCCGATCGCTTCGTGTCCGCCCATGTTCGCCCCGCCGCTCCGGGCGAGGGCCTTCGGCTTCCCGATGTCATGAAGGAGGACCCCGAGCTTCACAAGCGGATCGCGGATGAACCCGTCGGCGACGCGCACCGCGGCGATCGTGTGTACGTACACATCCCCTTCCGGATGGTACTCCTCCGGCTGGGGGACCCCTTTCAGGGCCTCGATCTCCGGGAAGATGTGAGGAAGGAGGCCGAACCGGTCGAGGAGTTCGAACCCGCGCGCCGCCTGGTCGGTCTCGAGGAGGCGGAAGAGCTCCTCGCGGATCCGCTCCCAGGATATCTTGGTGATGTTCGCGGCGTTGTCCATGATCGCCGCTTCCGTCTCCGGATCGATCGAACCCGAGATCTGGCAGGCGAAGCGCACCGCGCGCAGCATGCGCAGGTAGTCCTCGGAGAAACGGAGCTTCGGATCCCCGATCGCGCGGATGCGCCGGGCCCTCAGGTCCTCGATCCCGCCGACGAGGTCGATCACCGTACCATCGATCCCGGCGGCGAGGCCATTTACCGTGAGGTCGCGTCTGTTGACGTCGCCGGCCAGATCACGCACGAGCCGCACCCTTCCCGGCCAGCGCCCGTCGTAATCCTCCTCGGTGCGGAAGGTGGCGACCTCGTACTGGCGGCCGTCCGGGGAGACGATCACGATCACCCCGAACTCCTCCCCCACTCCGACGATCGGCCGGTCGGAGAAGAGGCGCCTGATCTCCTCCGGGAGGGCGGAGGTGGCGATATCGATCTCCTCCGGGACGTAGTCGTCACGACCCTCCCAGTCGACCAGCAGGGCGTCGCGCACAGCACCGCCGATCAGGTAGGCCTCGTACCCCGCCCCGCGCAGCCGTTCGATGATCTCCCGGGCGAACGGGTGTGCGGCGAAGATTCTATCGGTGTCGATTCGTTCTGTTCGGTTCATACGTTGCCCGAGGATACAGGGGCAGGGCGACGGGGTGCAAGGGTGGCTCTACTTCGGTTCCCTCATCTTTGCTTCCTCACCGGCAGAGGAGAGGATCGCCCACGCACCGGCGTCGATGAAGACGTAGATCGGGCCTTCACCGCTCTTCCTCGCCAGCACGTAGCCTGTGAAATCCTGATCGAAGTCCCCGAGTTGGTCCAGGACGCCCGCAAGCGCCTCCCGCGATGAAACCCGATAGAAGAGCAGGAGCCGGTTGTAGCTGGCATGGATTGAGACACCGCTTCCCTGTCCCTTTATCTCCGGGCCCAGGGCGGCCAGGACCCAGATCCAGACTGGATAGGATTCATCATCGGACGCGTATCCCGCGGCAAAGTCGGATAAAACGGTATCAGACGCCGTCTGTACGTAATCACCTGTAAGGGCGGCGAAGTAGGCGGCGAGTTTGTCCACGTTTTCGTCCGACACACTGCTCCAGTCGATCGCCCGCGTCTCACCGCTTTGGGTCTTCACGTTCACCCCGACCCCGGTGGGAAACGTGAGCGGGGCGGTATAGGTGATAACGCGGACGTAGGAGATGCCGTTCGCGACATCCGTGAGCACGAGCCTCGCCCGGTAGGACTCACCGGGAACAGGGGTGATGAACGGGGAGAGGGTGCTCACCGACTGAATGTTCCCCTGACAGTGCTTCGTCCCACGGTGGCGGTCCTCGGCCAACAGCTCGCCTCCGCGGTGGACCGTCCAATGCACCTCCAGGAGGATACATCTCGGCACCGGGTCGTACTTGAGGGCTACGTAGAACCCGATCTGTGTCTCATTTGTCTTTGGATCGACCCGGAACTGTGTCCCTGCCGCCGTCTCCTTCCAGCCCGTCGCACCCAGGACTAACCCCGTGACCATGAATACCAGGCCCATTCCGACTATGATCGCCCGTCCTCTCATGACATCCTCCCTTGCTCGATCGTACCGGGCGCGGGTGCGCGCGGCAAGTGTTCGTGTATGATTCAGGTGATGACGACACGCGGGATTGAGGAGCTGAAGAACGCCGGGGTGGAGTTCTCCGTCTTCACCTACCGGCACGAGAAGAAGGGGACCGAGTACGCCGCCCACGCCCTCGGGCTTCCTCCGCGCGAGGTGATAAAGAGCCTCGTCTTTCAGGAAGACTCCGGAGGGTTCGTCTTCGCCCTGATCGACGGGGAAGGGAGGGTGAGCGTCAAGAAGCTCGCCCGCGCGTGCGGGTGCAAGCGCGTACTTCCGGCGAGCCCGCACGATGCGGAGCGGGTCACCGGCTACCAGGTGGGAGGGATCAGCCCGCTCGGAGCGAGGCGGGCGCTTCCCGTTCTCTTAGACGCCGAAACGGCGAAGAACGATACCGTCGTGATCAACGCCGGGGCCCGCGGGACGTTGGTCCGCCCGGCAACGGCGGACCTCATTCGAATGACGGATGCGACGGTCGCCGACATCCGGACGGAGTGACCCGCTACTCTTCTTCGAGCTTCCGGATCATCCCGGAGATAACGTCGAATCCCCCCTGCCAGAAGGCTGGATCCGTCATGTCGATCCCGGCTTCCTCCAAGATCTCCTGCGGCGAGGCCGCCCCGCCGTGGGCGAGGATGCGCAGGTACTTGGGAACGAACCCCTTCCCCTCCTCCTTGTAGCGACGGTAAAGCCCCAGCACGAGGAGCTGTCCGAAGCTGTAGGCGTAGCAGTAGAACGGAGTCTGGTAGATGTGGGGGATCGAGACCCACTCCCAGCGGAACTCCTCTCCCACCTCGACCGCGTCCCCGAACTGCTCGTGCAGGTTCCCGATGTACCGGGCGGCAAGCTCGTCCGTCGTTATCCCCTTGCCGACGAGCGCATGCGCCTCGCGCTCGAACAGGACGAAATACGCCTGTCGGGTGACGGTGGCGTAGGTGCTGTCCACGAACTGGGCGAGGATCTCCCGGCGGATACGCGGGTCCGTCTCTTTCTCCAGGGTGCGTTCCAGAAGGAGGAGCTCGGAAAAGACCGATGCCGTCTCCGCCAGCGGCAGGGCGGAGTGGAAGGTGAGGGGGGAGTGGTCGGCCGCCATGAGGGCGTGCACCGCGTGTCCGAGCTCATGGGCGAGGGTGGAGACGTCGTCGTAGCGGCCGTTGTAGTTCAGAAGGACCCACGGGGTAAGGCCGGGGAGGACCCCGTAACAGAAGGCGCCTCCGTGCTTGCCCTGCCTCACCTCCGAGTCGAGGTGGTTCTCGTCCAGCACGCGGCGGGCGTGCCCGGCGAGCACGGGAGAAAAGCTGGACAGGCTCTCGAACACAAGCTCCAGTCCCTTTTCGAGCGGATAGCGCGCCCCCGCGGTTCCAAGCGGCGCGTAGATGTCGTAGCGACGGAGCCGCTCCATCCCCAGCCACTTCGCCTTCAGCCGGAAGTAGTCTTGAAAAAGGGTTGCGTTGTCCCGACACACCCCGAGGAGAGTGTCCACCACGGCGTCCGGGATGTCGTTTCGCAGGTTGCGGGGGGCGATCGGAGTGGGAAAACCGCGCAGGCCGACCTCCTCGTCGTTCCAGTTGCGCACCACGTACTGGTAGATCTGGCCGAGCAGGGTCCCGTGGGCCCCGTACACGCGGTAGAGCTCCTGGTACGCGGCCGCGCGCAGGTCGGGGTTTGGATCGCGGGCGTAGGTCATCAGTTCCGACCGGGTGAGGGTCTTCGTCTCACCTTCCACCTCAAGGGTAAAGGTGAAGGAGTTCGTCACCATCTCGTACAGGGTGACGAGGGCGTTCACCCCGGTGAGGTCCTTGATGTTGATCACCCGCTCCTCGGGTTCGGAGAGGGTGTACGGCTTGAACCGGCGCAGCGTCTCCAGGTAGTAGCGCGCATCCCCGCTCGCGGCGAGGAGGCGGTCCGCCGCCTCGTCGGGGAGTCCCTTCCACCACAGCTCGAAGAAGAGGGTGCGGTTGCGGACCTCGGAGAGGAGCTTCTCGATCCGCCCCTGAAATGCAAGCGCGGATTGATTCCCGGTATCCTCGGCGAACCAGAGATCGGCGTACGCCCCGAGCCTCCGCGACCCCGCGTGGATCTCCTCGAGGAGATCGATCACCCTCCTGAACTCATCCTCTCCGATCCCTTCCGTGAGGAGGGGCCTTTTCTCCTCAAGAGCGGAGACGGCCTTCTCCAACTCGCTGATGTAGCGCTCGAGCTCCGGCCCGTCGGGGGAGGGGATGAGGTCGGCGAGCGTCCAGCGTCCGGGGGTGGGGGCCGTCATGTTTCTTCCTTCGCGACATCGCCGGCGAGGCCGATGGCATCCGCCACCTCGCGCATCCCCATGATCACGTCTTCGAACAGGTCTCTTAGCTCCATCCCGAGCATCTCCGCCCCCTTCGCGATCACTTCCCGGTTCGCCCCGGCGGCGAAGGACTTGTCCTTCCACTTCTTGGCGACCGACTTCGGCTTCATGTCGAGGACGCTCCTCGACGGCCGCACCAGGGCGACCGCGGTGACCAGCCCGGTCAGCTCGTCGATCGCGTACAGGACCTTCTCCATCTCCTCCACCGGCTCGACGTCGGTGACGAGCCCCCAGCCGTGGGACATGATCGCGCGGATGTAATCGGCCGGCCAACCACGGGCTTCCAGGATCTCCTTCGTCTTCCGACAGTGTTGATCCGGATATCGCTCGTAGTCGAGGTCGTGCACGAGTCCGATGATCCCCCACTTCTCCTCGTCCTCGCCGCGCTTTCTCGCCATGTAGCGCATCACTCCCTCCACGGCGAGGGCGTGCTTGATCAGGCTCTCCGACTGGTTGAACTCCTTGAGGAGAGCGAACGCTTCTTCGCGTGTCGGCACATGTGTTCCCATCGTTCCCCCTTTCACCCGCAACTCTACCCGGTCGCCGGGCGTTCGTCCACAGGTGTGACTTACCCGCCCCGATCGCGTATAGTGGGAGGGCATGCCCGGTTGCGAGAAAGGACTATTGTGCACTTAGGGATCGATACGTTCTTCATCCTGTTTCTGAGCGCGATCGCGATGGGGATCGTCGCGATCCTGCTCGGGGTGGGGGGTGGGATCTTCATGGTACCGCTCCTGACCCTGGGAGGGTTCGTGCCCACGATCCATCAGGCGGCCGGAACGAGCATCGCCGGGGTCGTGTTTACCAGCCTGTCCGGGACGATCGCCTATTGGCTGCGGCGGGTGATCGACGTCCGGATCGGCCTTCTGCTCATGCCGATGACGATCATCGGCGCTTGGTGCGGCGCGCGGCTGAGCGCGCTCATCGACGCGCGCTGGCTGGCGATCGGATTCGCGGGGATCCTGCTCTATCCGGTGGGGATGATGCTCCGGGGCAAGCCGCCGAAGGAGATCCCGCTCTCCCTGCGCGGCGAGGTGCGGGGAGCGCGCCTCTACCTCACCGCGGGGATCGTCGGACTCATCGCCGGAACAGCGTCCGGAATGTTCGGGATCGGCGGCGGGACGGTCCTTGTCCCCGGGCTCGCCGTCTTCCTGGGGATGGACATCATCGCCGCCGTGGCGACGAGCCTGTTCGTCATGGTTCCGGCGGCGCTCATGGGGGCGACTCAGCACTGGCTCCAGGGGGATCTCCGCCCGGAATTGGCCCTCCCCCTCATCCTCGGGCTGGTGATCGGGGCGCAGATCGGACCACGGGTGGGAACGCGGATTCCCAAGCGGCGACTGCGCCAGTTGTTCGGGATCGTCCTCCTGTACGCGGCGATCAACATGATCCTGAAGGGGCTGCGTTGACCGCCCGGGCGGGTCGGGGATAATCTCCGAGACGATGCGACTGACGATACTCACCACCGGCGGAACGATCGAAAAGACCTACAACGAGCGCGACGGCTCGCTGCGCAACTACCACACGATCCTCCCGAAGATGCTCGCGACGCTCCGCCTTCCCGATCTCGACGTCACCTA
>JAJRTG010000089.1 GCA_024278395.1 Fidelibacterota bacterium
ACCCACAGCTACGCCGCCGCCGGGACGTACACCGTTAGCCTGATCGTCACCGACGACAAGGGCGGGCAGAGCGCGGCGGCCACCAAGGAGATCACGGTGACCGGGCCGAGCAGCATCGTCACCTACGCTTACCCGAACCCGGCGGCGACGACGGCAACGATCGTCTACTACCTGCCGACCGGGACCACCGATCTCGTCCTGCGCGTGTACGACCTCGCCGGGGACTTGGTCTACGAGCAGGACCTCTCTGCGGCGGAGTCGACCTACGATTGGGACCTCACCTCGACATCCGGCGACGAGCTGGCCAACGGGCTTTACTTCTACCTGATCGCGGGGAAGGATGCCTCCGGAAAGGCGATCCGCTCCGCGGTATTCAAGCTTCTGATTCAACGATAAGGGAGGGGAACGACTGTGAACCGACTGTACATACTATTTATGGTGATCCTCCTCGGGCTGGGGGTGGAGGCCGCTGGGGCGGGTGCGGTCTCGGTCTTGGACCTCGCCCCTGGCGTGCGTGCGATCGGGATGGGCGGGGCAGGACTCGCCCGGGTGGACGGAGCTGAGACGCTGTACAACAACCCCGCCGGGCTCACCGAGCTCGCCGGGATCGGGCTCGGTTCCTTCTACGCCACCCAGATGGGCCTGATGAGCTACGGGGCCGTCGATATCACCTTCCCCAGTTGGGGGGTGGCGTTCATCAGCCTGAACGCCGGGGACATCCAGGGCTACGACGCCTCCGGGAGCCAGACCAGCGTTCTCTCCTACCAGGACACGGCCGTACTATTCGGATTCGGGATATCGCCCAAGAGCCTCCCGTTCATCCCGCGGCTCCCGATCGATTTCTCCCTCGGGGGGAGGCTGAAGTACCTGTCGGTTTCGAACGGGGATGCGAAGGGGGCGGGATTTTCATTCGACCTGGCCTTCCTCACGCGGCTCCCCGACCGTCGGCTCGGCCCGGTTTCGTTGAGCGATACCGCGTTCGGGGTGAGCATGACGAACATGTTCGGATCGCTCAACTACGACGGGCATTCCGATTCCTTCCGGATGGCGATCAGGGTCGGAGGGGCGACCAAGATCGCTGGTATCGTCACCACAGCGCTCGACCTCGACCTTTCCGGCTCCATCCACCTCGGGTTCGAGTACACACCGGTCCCGACCTTCGCGTTGCGCGCCGGGGTGTTCAACCGGGCCGGCGGGATGGCGGTCACCCTCGGGCTGGGGGTGGACGTACAGGGGTTCATCATCGATTACGCCTATGTCACCGGTGCCCTCGGCGGTACGCACCGGGTATCTCTCTCGATCGACTTCTCCGGGATAGACCTCTCCGCGTTCAGCCGCACCTTCCGACGGATCCTGCCGTAAAGGGGATTGAGCGATCGGGGAATTGAATGATTGAGTGATTGGAAGATCGCGTGAAAACGAAATGACGGGCGGGTTCACCCGCCCGCTTTCCATTCCTCCTCCAGCGCGGCGAACCGGTCGGCGGCGATCGCAGTGCGGATATCCGCCATCAACCGCGTCAGGAACCTGAGGTTGTGGATCGTCGCCAGCCGGTAGAACGAGAGCTCGCCGGTGCGGCACAGGTGCCGGAGGTAGGCGCGGGAGTGGTGGCGGCACGTGAAGCAGTCGCACGCCTCGTCGATCGGGCGGGGGTCATTCCGGAACCGCGCGTTTCTCAGGTTGATCCGATGGCGAGGGGCGCCCTTGACAAACACCGTGCCGTTGCGGGCGATGCGCGTCGGCGCGGCGCAGTCGAACGTGTCGATCCCGCGGCGCACCGCGGCGAAGATGTCGGCGATCTCCCCGATCCCGAGCAGGTGGCGCGGCTTGTCATCGGGCAGAAGCGGGATCGTCCAGTCGAGGACGCGGTACATGTCGGCCTTGGATTTGCCGAGCGATCCCCCGATCGCGAACCCGGCGAAGTCCATCCCCCCGATCACCCGCGCGCTCTCGGTCCGCAGGTCCTCGTACGCCCCGCCCTGCACGATCCCGAACAGGTGTTGGTCCGGGTTGGGGAAACCGGGATCGTCCCGCAGGCGATCGAACGCGGCGAGCGCCCGCTCCGCCCAGCGATGGGTGCGGGCCATCGCGTTTTTGGTGTAGGCGTAGTCGTGCAGCGGCGAGGTGCACTCATCGAGCACGAGGATGATGTCCGCCCCGAGCTTGCGCTCGAGCTCGATCACGCTCTCCGGGGAGAAGAACCGGTCCGAGCCGTCGATGATCGAGCGGAAGTGCACTCCCTCCTCGGTCAGTCGGACGAGCGACCTGCCCTGCTTGTAGTTCCCGGGCTGACGCGGCCGGTCCTCGCCCGGGAAGATCGAGGCGACCTTCCCCACCCCGTGCTCCTTCCCCGCCCCGAGGCTGAACACCTGGAACCCGCCGGAGTCGGTCATCGTCGGGCGGTTCCAGCCGGAGAACCCGTGCAGCCCGCCGAGCCCAGCGATCGTCTCCTCCCCCGGGCGCAGGTGGAGGTGGTAGGAGTTGGAGATCACGATCTGTACGCCGATCTCCTCGATCGCCGCCGGCTCGACCGCCTTCACGCTCGCCCGCGTTGCCACCGCGACGAACGCCGGGGTGAGGACGTCGCCGTGCGCGGTGTGGATGATCCCGGTCCGGGCGCGCGAATTTTTCTCCTGATGGACCAGCTCGTACATCAGTAGAAGGTGGTCAACGTCCGATGATGCGGGGCCATCTCCCGATTCTGCGCTGCGTGCCACAGGAGCCAATCGAGCTCGAGGGGGAGGAGTTTCCTGCCCTTGCGGGCGAGGGTGTCCCGCAGCAGCTCGACGGAGACGATCGTCGCGGCGCGGATCTCGACCTCCTCGGGGGCCCCGGCGGCGATCCATTCCTCGTTATCGACCTTCGTCGCCAGGGCCTCACTGTAGCGGATCACCCCAGCAGCGCGCAGGATCTGGGGGAGCTTGTAGTCGGCGAACGCGGTCAGCCGGGCGATGTCGTGGAACTCGCCGTACGATCTCCCGGAGAAGCACGCGTACAGGTCGCCGGCGAGGATCTGCGCCCGCTTGTAGAACGCGACCCGCTCGCCCTTATACTCTGCCTCGTCGCGGAACGACGGGAACGCCTCCAGCACGAGCTCGACCAGCCGGAGCGCGCTTTTATCCGCGGCCGCGATCAACCGTTCCGGATCACCGGAATAGAGCTCGGTCATCCGCCGCCCGATCTCGCGCAGGATCGCGGCCCTCTCCTCGAACAGCGGGATCTCGCCGATTTTGACCCTGCCGTGCAGGATCTCCTGAACCTCATCGTCGGGTATCCGCGCGAGATACCCGAAGTCGTCGATCGGCCGGCCGGCGAGGAGCGCCTGTTTCAGCACCGCGGTGAGCCCGAAGTACCCGCTCAGCCGTTCCCCGTCGACCACCACCT
>JAJRTG010000090.1 GCA_024278395.1 Fidelibacterota bacterium
GTCCGCGAAGTGGGAGAGGGCGATCGCGGTGAGGACCTCGAACATCGTCGGACGATCATCGCCGGAAACGAGCAGCGGGCGCAGGCGGTCAACCCCGGCGGCGAGGCGGCCTTCCGGGATCCACTCCCCGTTCACCGTGATCCGATCGCGGAAGTCGATGAGATCGGGGGAGGTGAACCGTCCGACGCGGAGGCCCGCTTGCGCGAGGACCCCGGAGAGCATCGCCGCGACCGACCCCTTTCCGTTTGTCCCGGCGATGTGTACGGCGGGGAACGTCCACTCCGGATGGTCCAGCGCGGCCAAAAGGCGGTTTATCCGATCGAGGCCCGGCTTCACCTGTGCGGGGAGGGAGGAGAGGAGCCGTCGGGCCTCGGAATAGTCCATCTATCCTCCCAGGGAGGCGATGTTCGCCTCGATCCGCGCCAGTCGCGCGAGGAACTCCTCCCGCTTGCGGTTCTCCTTCTCGATTACGTCCTTCGGGGCGCGGGCGGTGAACGCGGGGTTGTTCAGGTTGCGCTCAGCCCGGGCGAGGTCGGCCTTCGTCCTCTCGAGCTCGCGGGCCAGGCGCGCCCGCTCGGCGGCGATGTCGATCAGCCCGGAGAGCGGGACGAACAGCTCCGCTTCCCGCAGGACCTGGCGCGCCGAGCCCGGGGGCGGCGCGATCTCCGGGGAGACCTTCCATCCGCTCGCCCCGGCGAGGGTGTTAAGGGCGGCTTCCTTCCCCCCGATCAGGCGCTGCAGACCGGCATCTCCGCTCTTCACCAACACCTCGACCCGTGCGTCCTTGGGCACGTTCAGCTCGGCGCGGATCATCCGCACCGCCCCCACCAGCTCGCGGAACCGCTCCATCTCCTCTTCGGCCTCCGGATCGCGGTCCTCCGGAGTCGGATAGGATTGGACGATCAGCGGCTTCGATCCTGGATAGAGGACCTGCCAGATCTTCTCGCTCTCGAACGGGATGAACGGGTGGATCAGCTTCAAGATCTCCCGCAACCCGTGGTGCAACACCCCCTTGACCGACTCGTCCCCGGCGTCGAGGCGCACCTTGGCCATCTCCAGGTACCAGTCGCAGAAGTCGTGCCAGATGAACGAGTAGAGCGCTTCGCTCGCCAGGTTGAAGCTGTAGGTCTCAAGCGCCTTGCGCACTGTCTCGGTCGTCTCCGAAAGCCGGGACAGGATGAACCGGTCCTCGAGCTCGGTAAGCTGCTCGGGAAGCGGCGGCCGCGCCTCCCCCAGGGTCATGAGCACGAACCGAGCCATGTTCCAGATCTTGTTCAGGAAGTTGCGCGACTCATCGAGCTGGGCCTGCGACAGGCGCATCGAGCGTCCCTTGGAGCTCGCTTGGGCGAGGGTGAACCGGAGCGCGTCCATCCCGTGCGTCTCCTTCACCTCGAGCGGGTCGATGATGTTCCCCCGCGACTTGCTCATCTTTTGCCCCTTCTCGTCCACGATGAGCGGGGTGATGTATACCTCCCGGAACGGGACCTCGCCCGTGAACCGCAGCCCCATCATCACCATCCGCGCCACCCAGAAGAACAGGATGTCGAACCCGGTGACCAGCACCGAGGTTGGGTAGAAGTAGGAGAGCTCCTCGGTCTCCTCCGGCCAGCCCATCACCGAGAACGGCCACAGCGACGAGGAGAACCAGGTATCGAGCACGTCTTCTTCTTGACGGAGCGGAACATCCTTCCCGTAGTGGGCGCGGGCGCGGGCGCGCGCCTCGGACTCGTTCTCCGCGGCGAACGGGGTATCGTCCGGACCGTACCAGACCGGGATTCGGTGCCCCCACCACAGCTGCCGCGAGATGCACCAATCGCGGATGTTCTCCAGCCACTCGTAGTAGAGCTTGGTCCACCGGGCCGGGTGGAACCTGATCCTTCCCTGCTTCACCGCCTCGATCGCCGGCTCGGCGAGCGGTTTCATCCGCACGAACCACTGGGTGGAGATGATCGGCTCGACCGCCGTCCCGCAGCGCTGGCAGTGCCCGACCGCATGGCGGTAGGGGACGACCTTCTCCAAGTAGCCCTCCTCCTTGAGCCGGGCGACCACCGCCTCCCGCGCCTGGTCGCGGGTCATCCCGGCGAACGGTCCTCCGTTCTCGTTGATCGTGCCGTCGCCGTTCAGGATGTTGATCCCGGGAAGGTCGTAGCGCTTCCCGATCTGAAAGTCGACCGGATCGTGCGCCGGCGTGATCTTGAGCACCCCGGTCCCGAACTCGGGGTCGACCTCCTCCGCCCCGACGATCGGGAGCGGACGGTCGAGGAGCGGCAGGATCGCCGTCTTCCCGATGAGGTGCTTGTTGCGCTCGTCGTCCGGGTTCACCGCCACCGCGGTGTCCCCGAGCATCGTCTCCGGCCGGGTGGTGGCGATCGTCACCGATCCCCCCTCCTTCAGCGGGTAGCGGACGTAATAGAGGTTCCCGTCGACCTCCTTGTGTTCGACCTCGATGTCGGACAGGGCGGTACCGCAGCGCGGGCACCAGTTGATCAGGTAGTCGCCCCGGTAGATCAGCCCGGCGTCGAACAGCTCGACGAACGCCTGGCGGACGGCGCGGGACAGGCCCTCATCCAGGGTGAACCGGAGCCGGTCCCAGTCGCACGACGCTCCCAGCGCCTTAAGCTGGTCGATGATCTCCGAGCCGTACTTCTCCTTCCACTCCCACACCCGGGCGACGAACCTCTCCCGTCCCAGGTCGTGCCGGGAGAGCCCTTCCTTTTCCAGCGCCTTCTCCACCACGTTCTGGGTGGCGATCCCGGCGTGGTCGGTCCCGGGGAACCAGCACGCGGAGTACCCGTCCATCCGCTTGTACCGGATCAGGACGTCCTGGAGGGTGTTATTCAGGGCGTGCCCCATGTGCAGTCTCCCGGTGACGTTAGGGGGCGGGATCACGATCGAGAACGGCGGCTTGTTCGGATCGACCTCGGCGTGAAAGTACTTTCCCTCCTGCCACAGCCGATAGATCTCCCCTTCCACCTGGGAGGGCTGGTAACGCTTTGGAAGTTCCATTATCTATCCTCCACTTGCGGATCGCTCATTCAAAGCGGATATGGGCTCACATCCAGGCGCCCATTGTGAGATCGTAATCGTGGAGTTCGTCGTCTGTGAAGAACAGGGCGAGCTCCCGGGTGGCCGAGGCGACGGAGTCCGACCCGTGGACCAGGTTTTTGGTGAGGTTCAGCCCGAAATCGCCGCGGATCGTCCCCGGCGCCGCATTCTGCGGGTTGGTCGCCCCCATCAGCCCGCGCACGACCTCGACCGCGTTGTCCCCCTCGATCGCCAGCGCGACGATCGGGGAGGAGGTTATGAACGATACGAGTTCCGCGAAGAATGGTTTTTCCGCGTGCTCCTGGTAGTGCTCGTGCGCGAGGGCCTCACCGACCGTGAGCATCTTCATCCCCACGATCTTCAACCCCTTATCCTCGAACCGGGAGACGATCCTCCCGACCAGTCCGCGCTGAACGGCATCCGGTTTACACAAGACCAAAGTGCGTTGGATAGACATCTTACCTCCTACGGCCTTCTGATATAGCGACGCCCCTCCACTTCCTGGATCAGGTTCTTCAGTTGAAGTGTGAGGAGGATATGTGCCGCCTCGGTGGGGGAAATTTTCCCTTTTGCAATGATATCGTCAATGTGGGTCGGTTCAAGGCCGATCAGGTCGTAGACCCGCTGTTCCGTCGGGGAGAGGTGCGACTCCTGAGCCGCTCCCTGCGCCGGTGGCGGATGGATGAGGGTCGCCAGATCGGCGAACTCGGAGAGGATGTCCTCGACGTCCATCACGAGCCGGGCTCCGTCCTGGATCAGCCGGTTCGTCCCCCGGCTCGCGGAGCTCGTCACCTGTCCCGGGACGGCGAACACCTCCCGCCCCTGCTCCAGGGCGAGCCGAGCGGTGATCAGCGCGCCGCTGCGCTCCGGCGCCTCCACCACGACCACCCCGCGCACCAGGCCGGAGATGATCCGGTTGCGCTGCGGGAACGTCCATCTGGCGGGCGGGGTCGAGACGGGGAACTCGCTCAGGATGAGCCCGCCCTCTTTTTCGATCCGCTGAGCCAATCCTTTGTTCTCCGCCGGATAGATGTGTCCGAGCCCCGCCCCGAGGACCGCGACGGTCGTCCCGCCGCCGTCGAGCGCCCCGTGATGGGCGGCTGTGTCGATCCCCAGGGCGAGTCCGCTTACGACGGGGAGCCCGAATCGGGCCAGTTCCGCCGCCAGCTTGTGCGCCACCGCCTTGCCGTAGCCGCTCGCCCTCCTGGTGCCGACGATCGCAAGCGCCTTTTGCGAGTCGATCTCACCCTCGCCCTTCATGTAGAGGACCGGGGGCGGGTCATCGATCTCGCGCAGCAGCGGGGGATATTCCGGATCGAGCAGGGTGACGATCCGCGCCTTAAGTTCCTCTGCGCGCTGAAGCTCTCGGTCGATCGCCCCTTCGTTCCGCTGTGCAACGATCCGCGGCGCTGCCTCGGAGAAGCCGGGCAGGGCCGCGAGATCCTCGACCGACGCCTCCCAGATCGCCCGCGGGGAGGGAAAGCGCGACAGGAGGATCCCCATCCGCCGCGGGGAGATCTCCGGAATCAGGTTGAGACCGATCAGGTAACGACGTTCTTCTTCCATCGGCCACTAGGCTAGTTATTTCGCGGAGGGTGTCAAGTTCACCTGTCCCGTTGTGGAAGGAGGGCGCTTTCGTTAATATGGCGGCGGTGATCCTGTGTGCCGTTCCTTTTCTTCGTGTTCGCTTGCGTGGAGCTCTTCGGCCTAATCAAGATCGGACATGTCA
>JAJRTG010000091.1 GCA_024278395.1 Fidelibacterota bacterium
AGCGGTCCTCATCTTCGATGAGATCGTCTCCGGATTCAGGTACCGCGCCGGGGACACCGGACGGATGTACGGGGTGCAGCCGGACCTCGCCGCGTTCGGGAAGGTGATCGGCGGCGGGATGCCGGTCGCCGCGGTCGCCGGACGGGCGGAGATCATGGAGCTCGCCGGGCGCAAAGGAGGGATGCGGGTCGCGTTCTCCGGAGGGACCTACTCGGCCCATCCGGCGTCACTCCTCGCGGCGAAGACGATGCTCGAGCACCTCATCGCCCACGAAGACGAGATCTACCCCCGTCTGACGCGGCTTGCCGGGATCGCGCACCGCACCGTGGAGGACGCGTTCGCGCAAGCGGGGATCTACGCGCGCTGCACCGGATATGGAAATGCCGTCCTGCCCGAGAGCCCGAGCGCGATGCTCCTCTTCCCGTACGAAGAGGGTTTCGTCCCCCGCAGCCCGGACGCCGCGCGCAACCCGGAGGTGTGCGACCTCGTCTTGGGGGAGGAGGTGCTGCGGGTGGCCATGCTCCTCGAGGGCGTGCACGTCACCCACGGCCTCGGGTCGGTCACAACCGCCCACACTGAGGCGGACCTGGAGCTCCTCGGGGAGGCGTGTCGCCGGGCTGCCAGATGGATCAAATCAGGTCTATAGCGTAAATATCGTTACTCAAGGACGACGGTTACCCGACTGACCCGGAGTTGACATAGCTATCGGTATGAAGTATAGTAATACCGGTGATTCGGAATGCGGTCAGCCAAAGTTGCGATCAGCATTGATAAAGAAACTTTGGAACGCTTGGACCGTCTCGTCGCAAACAAGGTATTTCCGAGCCGAAGCCGAGCGATTCAAGAGGCAATTGAAGAGAAACTTGCACGTTTGGAGCGAACCCGCCTCGCGGAGGAATGCGCCAAACTGGACCCTGTAGCCGAGCAAGCGTTGGCCGACGAGGGGTTATCCGAGACATTGCGGGAATGGCCAGAATATTGAGAGGAGAGATCCGCTGGGCAGACCTAAACCCGGTTCGCGGACGTGAGCAGGGAGGCAAACGCCCCGTTGTGGTGATCAGTCACGATGTGTTCAACGAGCGGTCCGGCACTGTGATAGCGATGGCGATCACCAGCCAGCCGCAGCGCGCCGGATTTCCGCTGACGCTCGAACTCAACTCGGGCAGGCTGCCCAAACGCTCATGGGTCAAGATCAGTCAGGTTCGCACCCTTTCCGTCGAACGAGTAGGAAAACTGATCGATACGATCTCACCAGAAGAGATGAGCAAGTTAATCGACGGACTGAACGAAATCATTGGCTAGCGCTGATATATTGCTTGGTCTGAACTCTGGCAATCCCCCTGGACTGTATTTTTCGTGAGGGAGACCGTTCCTTCCGCGCCTTTGCCCGGCTTGACAAGCCGGGGCGGGTTACCCTAGTATGTTTTTATGAAGATTTCCGCGATTATCCTGGTGTTTCTGGCAAGCGCTCTGGTTTGTTCCGCGGCGTTCTCGCAAGGGACGGGGCCGGTATGGGTCCTTGCGGTCGACGGAGAGATAGGGCGGGGGACGGTCTCATACCTGCGCGAGGGGCTAAGCGAAGCGGCGGAGGCCGGCGCTCAGGCGGTGGTGATCGTCTTCTCCACCCCCGGGGGCTACCTCGACTCCGCGGTCTCCGGCCGGGATGCGATCCTGGACGCGGAGATTCCGACGATCGCCTACGTCGACCGTGAGGCCTACTCGGCCGGCGCGCTCCTCGCCATCGCCTGCGAGAAGATCTACTTTGCCCCCGGCGGGGTGATCGGCGCGGCGACGCCCGTCTATTTCGATAAGGGAAGGATGGAGGAGGCGCCGGAGAAGATCGTTTCGGCGATCCGCAAGCTCTTCCGCGCCACCGCTGAGGCGCGGAGCCGTCCACCGGAGATCGCCGAGGCGATGGTCGATCGGGACGTTGCGGTCGAGGGGCTCATCGAATCGGGCAAGCTTCTCACCCTCACCGCCCAGGAGGCGGCGCAATGGGGCTACTCCGACGGGGAGGCGGAGGACCTGGAGGCGCTTCTGCAGGCGGGAGGCCTCGGCGGGGCGGAGGTGGTCCACTTCTCCCGGCGATGGATCGACAGCACGGTGGCCCTCCTGACCACTCCCTGGATCGGGGCGGTCCTCATCACCGTGGGGATGCTCGGTCTGATCGCGGAGATGCTCATCCCGGGGTTCGGGGTGCCGGGGATCACCGGGCTCCTCTTCCTGGGAGCCTTCTTCTGGTCCCACTTCCTCGTCGGGATGGGCGGGTGGGAGTCGATCCTCTTCCTCCTCGGAGGGGTGACGGCGATCTTCCTTGAGATATTCGTGTTCACCGCCTCCGACTTCGGGTTGTCCGGGCTCATTGGGCTGGTGCTGATCGGACTCGGTTTCTACACCGCGATGGTCGGTCCGTTCACCCAGCCCGCGGAGGCCATGCGCGCGGTGGCGGCGGTCTCGGGAGGGATCGTGGTTGCGCTCGTAGGGACCGTGGTCCTCGTCACCCGCCTCCCTCGGACGCGCCTCCGTCTCGGCGGGGTGATCCTCTCGCAGGCGATCACCGGGAAAGCGTTCACCAAGGCACGAAAAGAAGCGACGGAAAGCCCATGGGTCGGTCGCCGTGGAACGGCGGCTACCGACCTGCATCCGGTGGGGAAAGGAGAGTTCGGGGACGAGCTTATTGACGTTGTGTGCGAAGAGGGGTTCCTTCCCAAAGGGACTCCTATCGTGGTGACAAAGGTCGAGGGCTACCGCAAGGTGGTCCGGAAGGAAGAAAGGAAAGGAGGTTAGAGATGATGATATATGTGATACCCGCGTTAGCGATTTTGGTGCTGTGGTTGTTCTTCTACTTCGTGCCCGTCGGGCTGTGGATCTCGGCCCTGGCGGCGGGGGTCCCGGTGGGGCCGATGACCCTTGTCGGGATGCGGCTGCGCAAGGTCAACCCGCACAAGGTGATCGGGCCGATGATCGCGGCCTGGAAGGCGGGGATTCAGCTCTCGGTCTCCGAGCTGGAGGCCCACTACCTGGCCGGGGGGAACGTTGACCGGGTCGTGCGGGCGCTGATCTCGGCCGACAAGGCGGAGATCCCGCTCAACTTCCAGCGGGCGGCGGCGATCGACCTCGCCGGACGCGACGTCCTCGATGCGGTGACGATGTCCGTCAACCCGCGCGTGATCGAGACCCCGAGGGTCGGCGCGGTCGCCGCCAACGGGATTCAGCTCTTCGCCATCGCCAAGGTGACGGTCCGGGCGAACCTCGACCGCCTCGTGGGAGGGGCGACCGAGGAGACGATACTCGCCCGCGTCGGCGAGGGGATCGTCTCGGCGATCGGATCGGCCTCCTCGCACAAGGAGGTCCTGGAGAACCCGGACAAGATCTCAACTCTCGTCCTCGAGAAGGGGCTCGACTCGGGGACGGCGTTCGAGATCCTGTCGATCGACATCGCCGACGTCGATGTGGGGAAGAACATCGGCGCGATGCTCCAGACCGATCAGGCCGAGGCCGACCTGAAGGTCGCCCGGGCCAAGGCCGAGGGGCGGAGGGCGATGGCCGTCGCCCATGAGCAGGAGATGCGGGCGGCGGTGGTGGAGGCCGAGGCGGAGATCCCCCGCGCGATCGCTGAGGCGTTCCGCAACGGACAGCTAGGGGTCATGGACTACTACCGCCTGCGGAACATCCAGGCCGACACCCAGATGCGCGAGGGCCTGGCCAAGAAGGGCGGAGGGAAGACGCCGCAGGAGGAGAGGAAGGCGTGACACTCATGAAGAAGAGTGTGATCGAGCTGATTCAGGAGCTCCTGGAGGCGGATCCGCAGGCCGCCATCATCATGGGGGAGATCCTCGGCCCGCCCCTCGGGCTGGGGGCGGCGCCTCCCCGCCTCTGGGAGGAGCCCGACGGGGGCTAAGCGCGTCAAGCGGATTGAAGCGGGAGGGGCTCTTCGGAGTCCCTCCCTTGCTTCGTCATTCCGCAGCCGGACCCTTCACGGGCTTCAATCCCCAGACCGAGACTAGGATCCCGACCGCGGCGAGGGCGATCACCGGGATGAAGACGACGATGTAGCTTCCCGTGATGTCGCGGATTAGCCCCGAGATTACCCCACCGAGCAGCGCTCCGGCGCCGTAGGCGGTGAACACGATCCCATAGTTCTTCCCGTAGTAGCGGGTCCCGAAGAAGGTGGCGGTGGCGGTGGGCGCTATCGCCAGCCACCCTCCCAGGTTGAGCCACAGCACGCTGAACCCCAGGAAGTAGAGGGGGACGCTCCCCCGTCCCCACAGGCTGAGGAGAACCGAGGCCAGGATGATCAGGCTGAAGGAGAGGACGGCGGCGTACTTGGGGGTGAGGCGGTCGGTGAGCCAGCCGAACAGCGGGCGACCCACCCCGTTGAAGACGGCGAACATCGAGACCGCTATCGCCGTCAATCCCGAGGGGAGCCCGGCCAACTCCTTTCCGAACGGGGCCGAGATCCCGATCGCCATCAACCCGGCCAG
>JAJRTG010000092.1 GCA_024278395.1 Fidelibacterota bacterium
AAGCGCTTCAAGACGGGGATTTCGACGCTGTCGCGTGTGTACACTGCGAAACCTCAACCGGGGTGCTCAACCCGATTCACGAACTGGCCGGGATATGCCGGGCACATGACACCCTCTTCGTGGTCGATGCTATCTCTTCCCTGGCGGTCGAACCACTGAACATGGACGCCTGGGGGATCGACATCTGCATCGCCGCCTCACAGAAGGGGTTGGAAGCCCCTCCCGGCCTTTGTGCAGTGGCTGTGGGCGAGCACGCATGGGAGCGTATCAATAAGCGCCGAACCCCCGGCTGGTACCTCAACCTCAAGGTATGGAAGGAATACAGGGAGAAGTGGGGGGATTGGCATCCGCACCCAGTGACGCAACCGGTGAACAACATTAGAGCGCTTCGGCTGGGGGTGGAACGAATCCTGAATGAGGGGCTCGATAACCGGTTTGAACGACATCATAGAATTGCACAACAGCTGCGGCGCAGGCTACGGGAAATCGGCTTGCCCCCCTACGTACCTGACGAGATCGCGTCCAATGGAGTAACCTCGGTATTGGGACCGGAGGGGAAGGTGGACGCTCTGCTTGCTTACGTGCGGAAGCAGGAGATGATCCTGCTTGCGGGGAGCCTCGGCGCGCTCAAAGGCAAGGTGTTCCGGATAGGGCACATGGGACCGGGCGCCGGTGAAGAGGCGGTGAATTCAGTCCTGTCCGCCCTGGAGAAGGGACTGACGGCGGTCATGTGAAGGAGTTGACGTGGAACAGGATCATAAATTAGTGACCTTCGGTGAAACGATGATTCGGCTGTCGCCGCTCGGCCACAAGCGGTTGGAACAGGCCGACCGACTCGATGTCCATGTCGGCGGCTCGGAGCTGAACGTGGCGGTCGCCGCGCAGCGGCTCGGGCTAAAGGCAAGCTACGTGACCAAGCTCACGCGGAATCCGTTGGGGCGGATGATCGCGAACAAGGCGCGCGAGCACGGAGTGGACACCTCCCACATCGTGTGGACGGACGAGGACCGAGTTGGTCTCTATTTCGTCGAGTTTGGCGCCTCCCCCCGGCCGAACACCGTCATCTACGACCGCAGGGATTCCGCCATCGCCGGGATCAAACCCGGGGAGGTGGATTGGAAAGCCGTATTCCGGGAAGCATCGATCTTTCACACATCCGGCATAACGCCCGCCCTCTCGGAATCGGCCGCGGAGGCGACCCTCGAGGCCGTGGGCGCTGCAAAGAGAGCAGGCCTCAAGGTTTCAATAGATCTCAATTACCGTGCACGCCTGTGGTCGCAGGCCCGGGCGCGCGAGGTGATGACCGAGCTCGTGGAGCAGGCCGATATCCTCATCACCACCGAGGAGGACACCAAGCGGGTGTTCGGGATCGAGCGGGAGAGCTACGAGGAGGTCGCAAAGTCGCTCGCCGAGCGCTTCTCTCTTGAAGCGGTGGCGATCACGCTGCGGGAGACGATGTCCGTCTGGAGGAACAGATGGAGCGCCATCGTCTACGCTGACGACGACATCCACCGCGGCCCGAGCTTCGAGATCGAGATCGTCGACCGGGTGGGATCGGGGGACTCGTTCGCCGGGGGGTTCCTGTTCGGTTACCTCGAGGACGGCCCGGCTGCCGGAGTCCGCTATGGGGTGGCGATCTCCGCGCTCAAGCAGACTAATCCCGGGGATCTCGTGTGGGCAACCCGCGAAGAGGTGGAGCGGCTCCTCGGGGGCGGCGGCCTGCGGATCGTGCGGTGAACCATCGCCAGCCTCCCCGGCCGCCGATTTCTCCAGCGTTCTTTTCATGTTGTCTTGCTCACGCCGCTTCAGTATAGTAAAGGCGAGGTAAGAAGGAGACAGCATGAAGGCGAATCGTTCTTCAGACGTATCCGCGCTCCGGAGCCTGGGGAAAGTATTCAAACGGTACCCTGAAATTCAGGCTGTGTATGTGTTCGGATCAGTAGGAGCGGGAAAGGCCGATAAGAGCAGTGATCTCGATCTCGCCGTTATCTCCGCCCAACCGTCCCTGCGGAAGAAGAAACTGGAGATCCTTGCCTCCCTCGCTCGAGCCGGATACTGCAACGTTGACCTTGTATTCGTCGACGAAGACGATTTGGTACTCGCTTACGAGGCGATCCGGCAAAATAAGCTGATCTACGCTTCCGCCGGCTTCGACCGCGGCGCCACTTACTCCCGAATCGTGCGTAAATACCTGGACTTTCTTCCATACCTGCGGGTTCAGCGCGAGGCGTATAAACGGAGGATCATCGGTGATCAGGCCTGAAGTCGTGCGGCGGCGGTTGCAACGGTTGGACGAATATCTGGATATTCTCGAGAAATTGCGCGGATACAGCCTCGACCAATTCCTGGCCAACCCTGAACGGTACGGAAGTGCTGAACGGTTCCTTCAGTTGACGATCGAAGCGCTGCTTGATGTGGGAAGCCATGTAATCGCGGAGCTGGAGCTTGGAATCGTAGAGACATACGCGGATATCCCCCGACTGCTCGCGGATCGGGGATACGTGGATGCGGTCCTCGCCGATCAGTGGGTAAAGATGATCGGTTTTCGAAACGTCCTTGTACATGAATACCTGGACGTCGACCGCGAGATAGTATACGATTTACTTCAACATCATTTAAATGACATCCGCGCCCTGAGGCGGATGTTCGCCCAGTTTTTGTGACGCCCTTTCCCGCGCGGGAGGGCGGCTCAGGAGGAGAGCTCTTCCACCAACCGGTCGAGGGAGAGGGCGTGCGATCCCTTGATGAGGATGAGGTTCCCCTTCCCGTCCAAGTCGTTTCGGATCCGGGCGGGGAGCGCGGCGCGGGGGAGGATGCGGACCTCGCCCGCGGGGTCCGGTGCCGCAGTTTCCTTCGCTGCCTGCACCGGTCCATCCCCCATCGGATAGATCGGGGAGATCCCGAGGGACAGAGCGAGGTTGAGTATCTCCCGGTGATACCGGGCTGAATCCCCTCCCAGTTCTAACATCTCTCCGAACACGAACGCCCGCCTCTTCCCGGGAAGCCCGACCAAGGTGCGCAGCGCGGCCGCGGTGGAATCCGGGTTGGCGTTGTAGGTGTCGTCGAGGATGTAGCCGAACGGGGCGGGAACGAGGTTGAGGCGGTGGGGCGGCGGAGTGAACGTGCGGATCCGCTCCTCGATCACCTCCTCAGAAAGCCCGAGATGAAGCGCACAGGCGACGGCGGAGAGGACGTTCCCCGCGTTGTGCGCTCCGAGGATCCGCGTCTCGAGCCGGAGCCGATCCGTCTCGATCAGAAGGCCGGGGAAGACCGAAGCGACTCTTCCCTGAATGTCGCCTCCGGTTGTCCCTACAGCGATGATGCGGCCTTTCCATGAGCTCGCCCGTTGGGCGAGCGGCTCGGAATCGAGATTCACAATCCCCGTCCCGTCCTCGGGCAGCGCCTCCACGAGCGACCACTTCTCCCGCGCCACTGCTTCCACCCCGCCGAACCCGGCAAGGTGTCCCCGCCCGACCATGGTGATGATCGCGATATCCGGCCGGACCAGCCGGGCAAGGGGCCCGATATCCCCGGGCCTGTCCGCTCC
>JAJRTG010000093.1 GCA_024278395.1 Fidelibacterota bacterium
GTCGTGGTCTGCACCACCCGCACCTTGGAAAGCGGGAGCCCGAGGACGCGGGCGACCGCCCCCTGCACGTAGAACGGGCACTGCATCGTGCCGTAGATCGCCATCACCCCGTTCTCCTCGGGGACGGCGACCGCCCCCTGCGTCTCGAGGTAGGCGTGCTCCTGGTAGCCGGTACGGTACTCCCCTTCGACGATCACATCCGCCTGGGCGAAGCCTTCCTCGACATCCCCTTTGCGCAGGCGCATGTGGTTGAACACGTTTGCTCCCTCTTCGACTGCGGTTGGGACCGCGACCTGCGGGGCGTCGGGTTTTACCGCCTCCAGCGGATCGGCCACGACCGGGAGCTCCTCGTAGTCGATCCAGGCCCGCTTCGCCGCCTCCTTCGCGGCGGCGCGCGTCCGGGCAGCGACGAGCGCGATCGGCTCACCGGCGTAGCGGACGATCTCCCCGGCGAGGGCCGGCTGATCGTCGTAGATCACGTGGACCACGTTCTCGCCCGGCACGTCGTCCGCGGTGACCGTGCAGATCACGTCGGGATCTTTCTCCACCGCGGAAAGATCGACGTTTTCTATCCGAGCGTGCGGCTTCTCGCTCCTGATGACGGCCCCGTAAAGCATGCCGGGGAGGGCGAGGTCATCAACGTACCTCGCCTCCCCCCGAACCTTGTCTATCGCGTCCGGGCGGTCGATCGACGCTCCGATCCAACCGCCGCGGTTCAGTCTATCGTTCAATCCTAGAGCCGACCTCCCATGACAAGTGTAAGGATCGCCTTCTGGGTGTGCAACCGGTTCTCCGCCTGGTCGTAGATCCAGGAGAGCTCGTTGTCGCACACCTCGGGATCGGCCTCGTTGCCGCGGTCGATCGGCATGCACTGGAGGAGATACCCAGGATCGGTGAGCTTCTTCTGCCGCTCGACCGTGTAGCGCCAGTCCTGGTACTTCTGGGCGAGCTTCAGCTCCTCCTCCTTGCCGATCTCGTAGCGGCGGCCGGTGAACCAGTTGCGCGGGAAGACGACCGTCGCCCCGTCGAGCGCCTTGTCCATGTCGTGGACGATCTCGAACGATCCGCCCGACTTGCTCGCGAGCTCGCGGCACTGGTTCATCACGTTCGGATCGAGGTCGTACTCGGGCGGGTTGGCGATCACCACGTCCATCCCGTACATCGCTGAGATGAGGGCCGTCCCCTGCACCGAGCAGCGGCCGCGGATCCACGGGGTGTACGCCCAGGTGATGACGATCTTCTTCCCCTTCACGTCGCCGTCGAGCTTCTCGTGCATCGTGTAGATATCGGTGAGCGACTGGCACGGGTGGTTGATGTCCGAGGCCATGTTGATGATCGGGACATCGGCGTACTCGGCGAACTTGCGCATCACCTCGTCGCCGTGGCCGTAGTACTGGATCGAGTCGTCCAGCAGCCTGATCCCGATCCCGTCGCAGAACCGGGACATCGCCTTGGCCGTGTCCTTCACCGTCTCCCCGGCTCCGGGCTTGTCCTCAAGGGACAGCCTGAGGGTCTTCGGGTTGATGAACTGGGAATGGCCGCCGAGCTGGGTCATCGCCGTCTCGAACGACATCCGCGTCCTGGTCGAACCGGCGAAGAAGAGCATGGCGAACGTCTTGTACTCGAGGTACGGGTGGGGCTTGCGGCTGTAGTAGAGCCCCTTCAGCTGATCGGTCAGCTTCATCGCGATGTCGTACTCTTCCTTCGTCCAGTCGAGCTCAGAGATTAAGTCTCTGCCCTTTAAGTCGAACCAACTCATGACTTCCTCCTTAGCCCATGATCAGGGCCATCATCCCCTTCTGCCCGTGCAGGCGGTTCCCCGCCTCCTCGATGATCACCGAGTTCGGGCCGTCGATCACCTCGTCGGTGACCTCCATGCCCCGGTCGGCCGGTAGGCAGTGCATGTACAGGGCGTCGTTGGTCAGCTCCATCTTCTCCTTGGTCGTGATCCAGTCCTTGTTCGCCTCGAAGATCGCCTTGGCCTTCTCCGGGTCCATCGGGCCGGAGCCGTCGGTCGGCTGGACCGTCCACGCCTTCGGGTAGACGACGTCCGCATCCTTGAACGCCTCGTTCATGTCGTGCACGATCCGGAACTTGCCGCCGTTGCGCTTGGCCAGGTTCTTCGTCGCTTCGAGCACCTTGGGATCGAGGTCGAGCCCCTCCGGATGGGCGAGGGTGACGTCCATCCCCATCATCGCCGCGGAGATGATCGCCGACTGCGGGACGGCCAACGGCTTCTCCACCGAACCGGAGTACGCCCAGGACATCACGAACTTCTTGCCCTGCAGGTTGTGGCCGAGCTTCTCCTGCATCGTCATCACGTCGGCCAGTGCCTGGCACGGGTGGTACATGTCGTCCTCCATGTTGATCACCGGGATCCGCGCCCACTCGGCGAACTCCCGGATGATCCGATGTCCCTTCCCGTACAGCCAGCCGGTGTGCTTCCCGTAGATGCGGATCGCGATCGCGTCGCCCATCTCGGCGAGGACGCGCGCTACGTCACTGATCCGCTCGGTCTTGTACGCGATCTCCTCCCCCTTGAGCGCCGGGGTGTACACCGCTCCCGGCTGGAGGAAGTGGGCGTGACCGCCGAGCTGGGTCATCCCGGCCTCGAACGAGTTGCGGGTGCGCAGCGA
>JAJRTG010000094.1 GCA_024278395.1 Fidelibacterota bacterium
ATCTCCACGTCGGCCACGGGAGAAACTACATCATCGGCGATGTCGTCACCCGGTTCTACCTGATGCGCGGATACAACATCCTGAACCCGATGGGTTGGGACGCGTTCGGCCTGCCGGCGGAGAACGCCGCGATCGATCACGGGATCCATCCCCGCGAATGGACGCTCGAGAACATCGCCCACGCCAAGGAGCAGTTCCGCGCCTGGGGGATCGAGTACGACTGGGACCGCGAGATAACGACCTGTCTTCCCGACTACTACAAGTGGACCCAGTGGCTGTTCCTGCAGCTGTACAAGCACGGGCTCGCGTACAAGAAGCGGGCGACGGTGAACTACTGCCCGACCTGCGACACCGTCCTCGCCAACGAGCAGGTGGTCGGCGGGGTATGCGAGCGCTGCGGGACCCCGCCGGAGAAGCGGACCCTCGATCAGTGGTTCTTCAAGATCACCGCCTACGCCGATCAGCTGTTGGACGACCTGAAGACCCTCGACGGCTGGCCGGAGAACGTGAAGAAGATGCAAGAGAACTGGATCGGCCGCAGCTACGGAGCGGAGGTCACGTTCACCACTGAGAAGGGCGATGAGATCGTGGTATTCACCACCCGGCCGGACACCCTGTGGGGGGCGACGTTCATGGTCCTCGCTCCGGAGCACCCGCTCGTCGACTCACTCACCACCGTGACCCAGCGCGCCGCGGTCGATGCCTACCGCGCGGAGACGGCCCGTCGCACCGAGATCGAGCGAGCCTCGACCGAACGGGAGAAGACCGGCGTGTTCACCGGCGGATACGCGATCAACCCGGTGAACGGGGAGAAGATCCCGGTGTGGATCGCCGATTACGTCCTTATGACCTACGGTACCGGGGCGATCATGGCCGTTCCGGCGCACGACGAGCGCGACTTCGCGTTCGCGCTCAAGTTCGGCCTGCCGATCATCCCGGTGATCGCCCGGACCGACGGGGTGGTGCGCTCCTACGTCCGGAAAGCGGCGGTCGATCCCGAGTTCGCCGCTGCGCTCGCCGCGGGCGGGTTCGCGCACGAGACGACCGATGATGGAGTCACGGTCGATCTGACCGTCTCCGACCTCGACGGTTACCTTGCGCTCCTCCGCGAGCACCTCACCCCCGATGGCTGGGCAAGCGTTGCCGGAGCCAGGTTCGCGTTTGTGTTCAAGGATGGCGTGCGCGAGCTTTCCTCGGTTGCAGCGGACAGGGAGATCCTCACCCGGCTGCAGCGGATCGATCCGCGCCTCTCCGACAACCGGACGGCGATGGAGGTCCTCGCTGCGATCCCGGCCTACGCGGACGTCCTGTTCCACGCTGACTACGGGGCGATGATCAATTCCGGCGAGTTCAGCGGCACCCCGGGGGAGGAGGCAGTCGATAGAGTGATCGCCTGGCTCGAGGAGACGGGGAAGGGGAAGCGCGCGGTCAACTACCGGTTGCACGACTGGCTCATCTCCCGCCAGCGCTACTGGGGGGCGCCGATCCCGATCGTCTACTGCGAGAAGTGCGGGATCGTCCCCGTGCCGGAGGAGGATCTTCCCGTCCTCCTCCCCGATGTCGAGTTCATCGGGAAGAAGGGACTCGCCGACATCCCGGGCTACGCCGAGACAACATGCCCGATCTGCGGCGGGCCGGCGAGGCGCGACACCGATACGATGGACACGTTCGTCGATTCATCCTGGTACTACCTGCGCTACATCTCGCCCGACCGCGACGACGTCCCGTTCGTGAAGGAGGACGTCGACAACTGGCTCCCGGTCGACCAGTACGTCGGCGGGGTGGAGCACGCCATCCTCCACCTCCTCTATTCGCGGTTCATCACCAAGGCTCTTCACGACATGGGATACGTCTCGTTCAACGAGCCGTTCAAGCGCCTGTTCACCCAGGGGATGATCTGCCACACCGCCTACCGCTGTCCGGAGCACGGCTGGCTCTACCCGCACGAGGTGAAGGACGGGCGCTGTCCCCATTGCGGGCGGGAGCTGGAGACCTACAACTTCTCGATGTCGAAATCGAAGAAGAACGTCGTCTCCCCGGAGGAGATTATCGACCGCTACGGTGCGGACACCGAGCGGCTGTACACGCTGTTCATGGGGCCGCCTGACCGCGATATCGAGTGGACCGAGGAAGGGGTGCGGGGGGCGTTCCGGTTCCTCAACCGGTTCTGGACGTTGGTCCTATCACAGGCGGAGCGGGTGAAGGCAGCCCCGCAGGCGGTGGATCCGTCCGCGCTCGACGCCGCGGGCAGGGCGCTGTGGCGGCGGTACAACCGGACGGTGCGGAAGGTGACCGAGGACATCGAGGGGCGGTTCAACTTCAACACCGCGGTCGCTGCGGTGATGGAGCTCGTGAACGAGCTGACCCGCTACGTCGAAGGCGAAGGGGACGACGCGCTCGTGCGGGCGGTGATCGAGGGGCTGGTACTGATCCTGTCGCCGTTCACCCCGTTCGTGTGCGAGGAGCTGTGGCGGCGGATCGGGCACGACGACGCGATTCTCGAGCAGCCGTGGCCGGAGTACGCCGCCGACGCGCTCGAGGAGGAGTCCCTTGAGATCCCGGTGCAGATAAACGGGAAGGTGCGGGCGCGGGTGCAGGTCCCGGCCGCGGTGGGGAGCGACCCTGAGGCGTTGAAACAGGCGGCCCTCGCCGACCCGGCGGTGCGCAAGCGGCTCGACGGGAAGGATCTCGTCAAGGTGATCGCCATCCCGGGGAAGATGGTGAGCATCGTGGTCCGGTCTTGAAAAACCTCGGAAAATCGGGTAAAAACCGGATACATCGGGGCCTTAGCTCAGTTGGGAGAGCGCTTGCATGGCATGCAAGAGGTGAGGGGTTCGAATCCCCTAGGCTCCAAAG
>JAJRTG010000095.1 GCA_024278395.1 Fidelibacterota bacterium
CTGTGTCACCCGCACCGGGGTGAACTTATCGATCAGCCACAGGGCGGCGTAGGTGAAGAGGAACGCGTAAACAGCGGTCAGGGTGACGGCGACGAACTCCTTGAGAAAGAACGCGGCGTTCCCGTATAAGAGCCCGTCCGTTCCGCCGGGGTTCGCCGCCTTGCTGGCAAAGAGCCCCAGAAGGAGTATCCCCACGTAGCCCCCCATCCCGTGTACCCCCCATACGTCTAACGCATCGTCCCAACCGCGCTTGTTCTTGTAATTGATCGCGATGTAGCCGACGAGGGAGGCCGCCACCCCGATCACCATCGCCCACTGCACGGTCACGTACCCGGCCGCCGGGGTGATCGTCGCCAGCCCGGCCACCGCGCCGGTGAGCATCCCGAGCATCTTCGGCTTGCGTTCGAAGACCGACGCCAGGATGAGCCAGGTGATCGCGGCGAACGACGCGGCGACGTCGGTGTTGAGGAAGGCGTTCGCCGTGACGGCGTCCACCCGCAGCTCGCTCCCGGCGTTGAACCCGTACCAGCCGAACCAGAGGAGGGCGGTCCCGAGGGCCACAAGCGGGATGCTGTGCGGCTTGGACTGCACGTTCCTCCTCCCGACGAAGAAGACCGACGCCAACGCGGCGAACCCGGCGCTGGCGTGGACCACGATCCCGCCGGCGAAGTCGAGGACACCCCACTGTTGCAGGATCCAACCGCCCCAGACCATGTGAACGAGCGGAAAGTAGACGAACAGGAGCCAGACCGTGAGGAAGATCATGTACGCGCGGAACTTCACGCGGTCGGCGAACGCACCGGTGATCAACGCCGGGGTGATGATGGCGAACATCATCTGGTAGGCGACGAAGATGAGCATCGGGATCCCGGTGTTGCTGCCGAACGCGTCCTGGATGCTGATCCCGTGCAGAAAGAAGTACTGGCCGTTCCCGATGATCCCGCCGAGGTCCTTCCCGAAGCAGAGGCTGAACCCGATCGTGACCCAGAGGATCGTCGTCCATCCCATGGAGACGAAGCTCTGGAGCATGATCGTGAGCACGTTCTTCCTGCTCACGAGTCCCCCGTAGAAGAACGCAAGCCCCGGGGTCATCAGCATGACGAGGCTGGTCGCGACGAGCATGAACGCTGTGTTGCCGGTGTCGAACATATCTCACTCCTCTCATCCCGTTTTGTGAAATCTCGGCCTGAATTTCCTCCCCGGTCGAGTGTGAAGCGCTGCATGATAGATCCATTCCACCGAGAACGCAAAACACGGGGTCATGATGAGATAAGACCTTTGTCGGGGACCGCTGCGGCGTCATCCGTTGCCGCTCCCGAAAGCGGTGGATATCATCTTCCCGCAAGGGGGGACTGGTGGCAGCGGGGATGATCTTCGACATCAAGCGGTTCGCGGTGCACGACGGCCCCGGGATCCGCACCACCGTCTTCCTCAAGGGCTGCCCGCTCCATTGCCCGTGGTGTCATAACCCCGAGGGGCAGCGGTTTACCCCGGAGCTATTCCTCCGCCCGGCCCGGTGCATCGGGTGCGGCAACTGCCTTCCGACCTGTCCGCGGGGCGCGCTCGCGCTCTCCACCGGTGTGATCGAAGTCGACCGCGACGAGTGCGACGCGTGCGGGCGCTGCGCTGCGGTCTGCCCGACCGGGGCGCTGGAGGCAGCCGGGAGGGAGATGACGGTGGACGAGCTCCTCGCCGCGATCGAGCGCGACCGCGCCTTCTACGACGGGTCCGGCGGCGGGGTCACCCTGTCCGGGGGCGAACCGCTCTCTCAACCCGGGTTCCTGCTCGAGCTCGCGCGCGCGTGCCGGGACCGCGGCCTGCACGTCGCGGTCGACACGAGCGGGTACGCGCCTCCGGGGGTGATCGCGGAGGCGGCGGAGCTCGTCGACCTGTTCCTCTACGACCTCAAGCTGATCGACGACGACGCCCACCGCCGCTACACCGGCGTCGCCGGCGCCCCGATCCGGGAGAACCTGCGCCTGCTCGCGTCCCGCGCCGCGGCCGTCGTCGTCCGCGTCCCGGTGGTCCCGGGGATCACCGACTCCGAGGGGAACATCACCGGGATCGCCCGGTTCGTCGCTTCGCTCCCGAGCACCTACCCGGTCGACCTCCTCCCCTACCACCGCGCCGGGGGCGACAAGTACGCCCGCCTCGGGATCCTGTACGGGCTCGCGGATATCCCGGTCCCGTCGCGGGCGCGGATGGAGGAGGTTGCGCAAATCTTTCGGCGGCATAAACTGCGGGTGATGATCGGGGGTGAGCGATATGATGACTGATCGGATCAGGCGGCTGCGGGACGAGAGCCTGGCGGCGCCCCCGACGATCTCGCCGGAGCGGGCGCGGCTGATCACCGAGTTCTACCGGAAGGATCGGGGCGCGAACTCCGTCCCGGTCACCCGCGCCCTCACGTTCAAGCACCTGCTCGAGCACAAGGAGATCTGGATCGGGGACGGGGAGCTGATCGTCGGGGAGAAGGGCCCGGCCCCGAAGCACGTCCCCACCTACCCCGAGCTCTGCTGCCACTCCCTCCGCGACCTCGAGATCCTCGACTCGCGCGACAAGGTCTCGTTCCGGGTGTCGGACGAGACGCGACAGGCCTACGCCGAGGAGATCATCCCGTTCTGGGAGGGGCGCTCGATGCGCGAGCGGATCTTCGCCGCGATGACGCCCGAATGGGGCGCCGCGTTTCGGGCCGGCGTGTTCACCGAGTTCATGGAGCAGCGCGCCCCGGGCCACACCGTGCTCGACGACAAGATCTACCACCGCGGGCTGCTCGGGTTCATCCGGCAGATC
>JAJRTG010000096.1 GCA_024278395.1 Fidelibacterota bacterium
AAGCGCGCGGGACGAGGTCTCCCCGATCGACGACATCCGAGGGAGCGCCGCCTACCGGCGGACGGTGATCGGCGACCTGCTCGTGCGGTTCCTGGAGGGGCTCGGATGAAGGCCGATCTCGCGGTCCGCGGCGGCACGGTGGTGACGCCCGGAGGGGCGGTCCGGGCCGACGTCGGGATCGCGGATGGAAAGATCGTCGCGATCGGGACCGACGTCCGCGGGAAGCGGGAGATCGACGCCTCCGGGCGCATCGTCCTTCCCGGGGCGATCGACGCCCACGTGCACATGGAGCTTCCGGTGCGCGGGGACCGGTCGAGCGACGATTTCCTCTCGGGCACGATCGCCGCGGCGCACGGCGGGGTGACAACGATCGTCGATTTCTCGGTCGGATCGCCCGAGACGCGCCTGCCGGAGGAGATCGAGGCCCGGTTGGAGACGGCGGCGAAGTCGGTGATCGACTTCACCCTGCACGGGGAGGTCGTCGGCTGGAGGCCGGGGAGCGAGCGCGAGTTCGCCGAAGCGGTCGGGCTCGGGGTGCGGACGTTCAAGTTCTACACCGCGTACTCCCGCTCCGGCAGGATGAGCGACGACGGGGTCCTGTACGCCGCGTTCTCCGCCATCTCCCGCCTGGGCGGGACGGCGATGGTGCACGCGGAGAACGACGCGATCATCAACGCGCTCACCGACGGGCTCGCCCGCCGGGGGGAACTCGCGATGGAGTCCCTTCCCAAGGCACGACCGGCGATCTGCGAGGAGGAGGCGATCGCCCGCGTTGCGCTGATCGCGCGGCGGACCGGAGTGCGGCTGCGGATCGCCCACATCTCGAGCGCGGACGGGCTGGACGCCGCCCGCGCTGCCCGCTTTGACGGGACCAGGCTCATCGCCGAGACCTGCCCGCATTATCTGCTGTTGGACGAGGGCGTCTACGCGCGCGTGGACGCGCACCTCTACGCCGCGATGCCGCCGCTGCGGACGCCGCTGGACAACGCCGCCCTATGGGACGGGATCGAGGACGGGACGATCGACATGGTCGTCACCGACCACTGCCCGTTCACCCGCGCCCAGAAGCGGTGGACCGGCTCGTTCTTGGATCTCCCGTACGGGCTTCCCGGGGTGGAGACGCTGCTGCCGCTTATGTACTCCGCCGGGGTGGCGACCGGGAGGATCACGGTCGAGCGGCTGGCCGAGCTCGTGAGCTCCGGCCCGGCGCGGGCGCTCAGGATCCATCCGCGCAAGGGGGCGATCGCGATCGGGTCCGACGCCGATCTCGTCATCATAGACCCGGAAAAGGAAATGGTGATCGCGGCCGATGCCCTGCACATGAACTGCGACTTCAGCCCGTACGCGGGGATGCGCGTGACCGGCTGGCCGGTGGTGACGATCTCCCGCGGTGCCGTGATCGTCGAGGACGGGAAGTTCGTCGGCACCACGGGGCGGGGGGAGTTCGTCCCCCAGGGCTAGCCTTTCCCGACGGATTCCGGTATGGTGGGACAGGAGGTGTAAAGATGAACAGAACGAGGATGTTCGGGGTCCTGCTCATCCTGGCGGCTGCGCTGGCGCTCGGCGGATGCTTCCTGTTTCCCAACCACCCGCCGGTCGCCGCGTTCACCCCGATCTACGGGGTCGACACGGAGGACCCGCTCGTCGTACGGCTGGACGCGAGCGCGTCGACCGATCCGGACGGGGACGAGATCGTCGCCTACATGTGGACGTTCTTCCAGCAGGACGGCCAGCCGGCGGACGTGACGATCCTCCCCAAGGACTACACCACAACGACCACCGATCCGGTGATCACCGTCGACTTCAAGGTGGAGGGAAACTACACCGTCACCCTGGTCGTGCGCGACGCGCGCGGGAAGGACTCGGATCCGGTGAGCCTCGAGGTGACCGTCCCGTACGTCCCGACTAATCCGACGGATTGAGCTACGGGTTCACCGCGATGTTCTTGCTCGCCTGATCGGTCGCTCCGTCGTCGTCGGTGACCGTCAGGATGACGGTGAACACCTTGGACTCGCTCTGCACGGTGAAGGTATGATCAAGGGCGACTCCGGATCCGGTCTGGGTGTCTCCGAAGTCCCAGAAGTAAGAAACGATTTGGCCGTCGGGATCGGTGGACGCCGATGCGTCGAAGTGGACGACGAGCGGGCTCGTCCCGCTCGCTGGGGTCGCGGTAAAGCTTGCCTGCGGCGCCAGGTTGGCGATTATGAAGCATCCGGCGAGGACGAGCGTGACCCCTCCCAGGACTACAGCGAAAAGTACCCATCTGGTTCGTGACATTCCTTCCTCCTTTAGAATCGATGCATCACATTTCCACCTTAAAGCAAGTTCTACGGTAAAGTCAAGCCATCGGCCTTGCGCACGGACCCATAGAGAAGAGGCGCAAGCAGGATGCCGCAGCCAGTGACGTGATACAATCCCGCACCCCTAAGCGATTTAACGGGCAGGGACACGACCTCGGTGATACCCTTCGGAGGGCGGCAGGCGCCTGTCAAAGACGCGGATTTATCCTGGCGACCTTCGGCGCGATGTCCACGCGGGAGACGTCCCAGATCTGCTGAAAGCTGGCGGCGGTCAATCCCCATGGATCACATCCCAGCGGATAGTAGTA
>JAJRTG010000097.1 GCA_024278395.1 Fidelibacterota bacterium
ACGCCGAGGAACTCAACTCAATTCGACCGGACGTGGAGATCGACGAGCTCTCCCACCTGGAGGGGGTACTGTGAAGAAGGTCGACGTCGCGATCATCGGCGCCGGGCCGGCCGGCCTGTTCGCCGCAGAGGCCCTTGTCGGTACCGGACTCAAGACGATCCTCATCGATCGAGGACAAGATCCGAAAAGACGCACCCACCTTGCGTTCGGGACCGGAGGAGCGGGTGCCTTCTCCGACGGCAAGCTGAACCTAACCCCGAAGATCGGGGGCGATCCGGAGAGCATCGGGAGGACGCCGGAGGAGGTCCAACGCTACATCGACCAGATCGACGCCGCGTTCACCCGGTTCGGGGCCCCGGAGAAGTACTCCGGGGAGGATCCTCTGGCCCTGGAGGAGCTGAAGAAGACGGCAAGCCGCTACGGGATCGAGTTCATCAGCGGCCGCCAGCGCCACATGGGGACGACCGCGGTGCGGGACGTCGTCGACCGCTTCTATCACCACCTCCTGGAGCAGGGGATCGAGGTCTCGCTCGAGAACAAGATCGAGCGGATCGAGCGGCGGGACGGCGGATTCGTGTTGCACGGCCGTGAGGAGATCTCCGCGCGCTACCTGATCGCCGCACCGGGCCGGGCCGGGGCGTACTGGCTGCGCGAGGAGGCTCTGCGGTTGGGAATAAAGACTGAGTACGGACCGATCGACGTCGGGATCCGGGTCGAGTTCCCGGCCGAGCTGTACACCCCGATCGAGCGGGTGATGTACGACGCCAAGCTGCGGGTGCGCACCTCCACCTACGACGACATGGTCCGCACCTTCTGCACCAACCCGCGCGGGTTCGTGGTGCGGGAGAGGTACGAGGAGTTCTCCCTCGTGAACGGTCACGCGGAGAACGACATCAAGACCGAGAACACGAACTTCGCGCTTCTCTCCCACATCGAGCTTACCGACCCGGTGGAGGACACGACCGAATACGGCCGCGCGATCGCCAAGCTGGCGACGACGATCGGGGGAGGGAGGCCGATCATCCAGCGGCTGAAGGACCTGAACCAGGGGCGCCGCTCGACCGCGGATCGGCTGCGCCGGGCGACGATAACCCCGACCCTGACCGACGCCACCCCGGGGGATATCTCGATGGCCCTGCCCGACCGGGTGGTTGTCAACCTGCTCGAGGGGCTCACGCAGCTCAACAACATCATCCCCGGCCTGACCGCGGACAACACCTTCCTGTACGCCCCGGAGATCAAGTTCTACGACACCCGCTATCCGGTGAACCGGGACATGGAGACGCATGTTCCGGGGTTCTTCGTGGCCGGCGACGCCTCCGGCCATTCCCGCGGGATCGTTTATTCCGCGGTCACCGGGATGATCGCGGCCGAGGCGATCAGAAAGCGCTCCGAAGACTGATGCGAAGAGGTTCCCTTCTTGCAGCGGCCGTGCTCCTCCTGCTCTCATTCCCCCTGTTCTCCCAGGCCCTCCCGATCCCCGGGTTCAATCAGGCGTACCGCGACGGGACCGGGTACTGGGGGGCGTGTCCGATGGGGACGGACGGATGTCCTGACCGGATAGAGACCGCAGGCTGCCTGATCACGGCCCTCGCGTCGGTCCTCGAGTACTACCGGATCACTCTGACGATTCCGGCGTACGCCTCCTGCACCGGTGCAGCCCGGGCCGGGATGGATCCGGGGATCCTGAACGACTGGCTGCGGGAACACGGCGGATACGGGCGCTGCGCGGAGGACAGGATCGGGAACTGCTGCCTCGAGTGGACCGCCGTCCCCGACGAGGTGCGCCTCTACCAGCACGAGAACCTCTCCTCGACAGGCCTCGATGAACCGTCGCAGGCGACGATCGACCGCGCGTTAGCACAAGGCTACCCGGTGATCGCCGGAGTACACTGGGGAGCCTACTGCCACGGCACGACGCGGAAGAGCGAGAACTGCCATTGGATCGTGCTCACGGGCAAGGTCGGAGAGACCTACACGATCACCGATCCCTACAACCGCGACAAGCACGATCCCCGCGGCGTCCGGACCACCCTCAACCGCGGGACCTTCGGGGCGTACACGATCGACCGGTTCGTGGTGGCAGAGGGTCCTGTCCCGAGGGCGGGGACCGAGACCAGGATCTCCGTCTCCCTCCAGGACGAAAAAGCCCTCGTCATCAACCTCACCGGAAGCGGAGGGAGGTTCCTCGTCTTCGCCCGAGCAATCGATCCGCAGGGGACGGTGAGCTACGTCCACCTGTCGGGGGGGAGGCTCCTTCTCTCCCCGACCCGCCGGTCCCTCTTCCCCGCACCGGTGGAACTACACCGAGGGAAGAACGAACTCCCCACAGGGGGCCTCCCCGGAGCCATCCCCGGGAGCTACACCCTGGAGGTGTGGATCGAGACCCCGGAACGGCCGGGGATCCCGGTGGCGGCGGACATCATCTCCTACCGCATCGAAACAGCCGAGGCTCCCGAATCACCCCCCATCGTCCTTTCGATCGGGATCGCGGCGGGACTCGCCCTGGTCATCAGCCTGCTCGTGGGGTTAATCGCCCTTGCGGTTGAGCGATAAGAAGAGCCTGCGCGCGGAGCCGCCCGGCTGCAGCTGCGGGGAGAACGTAAGCTGGAGGGCCTCCATGTGACAGGCCTCCGTGCATTCCCCGCACTTCGTACAGTTATGGGAATCGTATTCCTCATGGGGGTTGAGCCCCATCGGGCAGGCGCTCGCGCACTCACCGCACCGGGAGCACTGGCTGGCGTTCAGGGTCAAGTGAAGGAAGCTCACCCGGTTGAACAGCGACAGAAGCGCCCCCATCGGGCAGAGGTAGCGGCACCAGAACCGGGAGATGATCACCATCCCGAGCAGGGTGGCCGCCAGGGTCCCGAGGTGGATGAGGAACGGGCGGTTGAGCGAGGCCACCCCGAGGAAGAAGTAGGGGATCGACGCCTCGAGCCCCCCGACCGGACAGAGCTTGCAAAACATGGTATCGGCGAACGCCCACGCGGCGATGATCGTCCCGGCGAGGACCGCGTACTTGGAGTAGGAGGCGAGTCCGTTGATCCGCACCTTGCGGAACGACAATAGGTCGTTCAGGGTCCCGAACGGACAGAACCAGCCGCAGAAGCCGCGACCGGCGATGAGGCCGTAGGCGACGATCGTCGCGACCCAGAAATAGGGGACGGTCCCGTAGATCACAAGGTTCTGCATCAGCCCGATCGGGCAGATGGTGATCGCGAGCGGACACGCGTAGCAGTGAAGCCCGGGGAAGATGATGTGCGTCATCCCGATCCCGGTGAACCCGAACAGCCCCAACAGGAGCCCGAACCCCTGACTGATCCTACGCAGGAGCGAGAGCCTCATCCCCCGACCCCCAGCAGCTTGAGGAGCTTGTTCTCGAGGTCGTCGATCCCGAATACCACCTCCCCGGTGTTCACGTTGAGCACGGCCGGGACGATCGTGCGCCGGTTGCGGATCACCCCGTGGGCGGCGGCGATCTCGCGGTCGGTGTCCACGTTGACAAACCGGTAGCTTATGTGCGGGGTCACCTTCGCCATCTCCTCCACCATCGCCTCCGCATAGGGGCAGGAGTGGCACCACGGGGCGTAGAAGACGATGAGCTCGACATCGGACCCGAGGGTGGAGAGCGCCGCGACCGCCGATTTCGACAGCGTTGGGGACTCACTCTGTGACTCCTCTATCCCCACGCACGAGGTGCAGAGCACGGCCGCGATCCCCTGCGCCTGCTCGTGCTGGCCGAGTCGGACCCCGTAGACGAACCCGCCGACGACCAGCAGGAGAAGAACGAAATAGAGCGGAAGGCGGAACCCGGCCGCCCACAGCCCGATTCCGATCCCGATGAGGAGGATCCCGATCCCCGGGATCACCCACGGAGGAAGAGGGCGCTTAGTCGGCGCCACCGCCGCCTTCTCCTCCACCACGACCGGGACGCTGAACTCGTCGGCCACCTGAAAGCAGCTCACGTCGATGCAGTAGGTGTAGAGGATCGAAAGCTTGATCTCGTATGCGCCCGATTGAAGCTCGGGAGCGGCCGTCACAGTGAAGTTGAGCTTCCCTTTGCCGAACGGCCCTATCTCCTTGATCCCCCCCTTCTCCGGGGCGACGGTCAGTCCCTCCGGCGCGGAGACCTCGACCGTGAGGTCGTCGGCGGCATGGACCGCGTTGTTCCCGGCGGTTAACCGAAAGGAAGTTTCCCCTCCGGGGGGGAGATGGACCTCGGGCGGATCGACTGAGAAGGAGAGGATCGGCTCCTGCCCGAGCGCCGTCGCGCCGATGAGCCCGAAGAGCAGGACCGTGATCCAGAGCTTCGCCATCCTCAACCCTCCGGACTGATCAGCTTCTCCACCGCCTGGCGCAGATCCCCGCCGCGCAGGTTCTTCCCCACTATCGTCCCGTCTCGATCGATGACGTAGGTCATCGGGATCGCGGTCACCCGATACGTCGCGGCGATCGGACCGTCCGGGCCGTCGTAGATCTGCGGGTAGTCGATCCCGTTACTGGAGACCGCCTGCTCAAACTCCTTTTCCGTGCGGTCGAGGTTTATCCCCAACACGACGACACCCTCGTCTTTATAATCCGAAGCGAGCTTCTCCACGTTCGGAAGCTCGATGATGCACGGCTTGCACCAGCCGGCCCAGAAATCGAGGACCACGATCCTCCCCTTGAGCCCGGAGAGGGATATATCCTTCCCGTCGGAGGTCTTTCCCGAGAAGTCCGGGGCCGGATACCCGATCCCCAGCGGTCGCTTCTCCGGGACGTAGGTATCGCTCTTCTCGATCACGATACGCGCCCCATCGGCGCTTATCGACTTGACGGCGTAGACCGTCCCCCCGAGGTTGAACGGCTCGTCGAGGGAGAAGCGCTCGTGCGAGTCGCGGCTCGTGAGCAGCTTCCCGTCCCGATCGGCGTCGATGAAGAGCGTCCCCTTGGCAAGGTCGTCGTAGCGGCCACTCGTGTTCTCGTCCACGACCGCGATCCTGTACTCCACCCCGTCGAGGTCCACCGTCCCCTCCCGATATCCGCCGCGGAAGTAGACGAGGACTGTCGGATAGGCGGGATCCCAGACGGCCAACAGGGCGTACGGCTCCAGCCCGGTGGTGTAGGAGATCCTGACCTCGAAATGCGCGATGCGCTCGCCGGAAGAGAAGACCTTCTGCCACGGGGCCGGAACGAACGCGGTCTTGGAATCAGGCTTTATATAGAGGCGCACATCGTCTCCGTCACGCTCAAGGATCACCGGGAATCCCTGACCGTTCAGCGGGATCACCCCGTAGCTGAGATCTCCGGAGACCTCTGAGGGAAGCTCGAGATCCGCCGGTGGGGAGGAAAGTTGTATCCCCTGGGGGACGAAGAGAGCGGTGAGGTCAAGAATCGAATCGTTGTACTGAAGCTCGGCCTCGGCCGACAGGCCGACGACGAA
>JAJRTG010000098.1 GCA_024278395.1 Fidelibacterota bacterium
ATCAAGTTCGGGCTCGCGTTCAACGAGGCGTCCGGCCCGTGCCTCGTCCGCAAGACCGGGACCGACGAGCGGTTGATCGAGCTCGCGGTGAGAAACGCACAGGCGATCGGTGCCGGGCACATGTTCATCGTGTTCCTCGACGGTGCGTTCCCGATCAACGTCCTCAACCGGATCAAGGACGTGCCTGAGGTCTGCCGGATCTTCTGCGCCACCGCCAACCCGGTCGAGGTGATCGTCGCCCAGACCGAGCAGGGCCGCGGGATCCTCGGGGTGATCGATGGAAGTTCGCCCAAGGGCGTCGAGACCGAGGCCGACATCCAGACCCGGGTGGAGTTCCTGCGCAAGATCGGGTACAAGCTGTAACGCTTTGTCATCGCGTGCTGCAAAGCGCTAACCGCCGGTTACAGCGGTGTATAATCGGAACATGACTATCGACAGGGATGAGCTGCGCGAGAGGCTGGCAAAGTTGGAGCCAACGCGGTTGGCAAACGCGCTCGTCTACCTTGCGTACAAGACGAAAGAGGGCATCGATTTCGTGGAGGCGATGCTCTTGCCGCAGGAGGAGGCGGTTAAGCGATTCAAGTCCCGCTTGACCGGACTGAAGCGACGGCGCAAGTTCATCGATTGGCGCGGTGCACCGGAGTTTGCCCTGGAGCTTGAGCTCCTCGTCGCTTCCCTGCGCGAGAGCGTGAGCGATCCGAAGACCGGTCTTGACCTCATCTCTCAGTTCTTCGAGTGTGATGGCCGGATCCTGGAGCGCTGCGACGATTCGGACGGGACGGTCGGCGACGTATTCCGCTCGGATGCGTGCGACGCGTTCATTTTTTACGCTTCTCAATGCCCGGATAAGGACTATGTGAGCAATCTCCTCCTGCGCCTTTACGAGCACGACGATTACGGGGTGAGGATGGAGCTTGTCACCAACGCCGCGGAGTTTCTGCCGGAGACGGAGATCCGCACCCTGCTGGATGAGTTCTGGGCGCGGGCGAAGGCCGAACAACCCGGCTCTTTCGCGGCGGACAAGTGGTGGATCGCGGTTAAAACCCTGGCGCGCCAATTGAGAGATCCGGGACTGTTCGAGAAGGCGGTCCTCGCGGCCCAGCCTGAGCTTTCCTCCAGGACGTGCATGAAAATTGCGGAAGTGTACCTGGAGAATGACGATCCGGAGATGGCGCTGTTTTGGATGAAGCGCATCCCCAAGACGGATCGGTCCCGAGCCGATGACCGGGACGAATTATTGTACGCGATCTATGAGAGACTGGGAGATCGCGAGAAGATGACAGAAACGGCGTGGCGTATTTTCAACAACCACCGCAGTACCGGAACCCTGAACATGCTCCTGCGGGCACTCGGGGAGGACGAGCGGGAGCGGCTGATCGCCGAGCAAGTAGCATCGATACTCAACAGCTCCGCCTTCTCTTATGATGATGCGAAATTTCTGGTGGACCTGGGGAGATTGGACGAGGCGTCGGAATACCTGCTGCGCTACCAGGAAAAGTTGGACGGAAATTTGTACTACTTCCTACTCCCGTTGGCAAAGGCACTGGAAGAGGGTGGACGATTCCTGGGGGCGAGCGTGGTCTACCGCGCGCTCCTCGAATCGATCCTCGCCCGCGCCCAGTCACGCTACTACCACCACGGTGTGCGCTACTTAAAGAAGTTGGACATGCTCTCCGCCTCAATTGAGGATTGGCGCGGCATTCCTCCCCACGCACAGTACAAGGAGGCGCTCCGGACAGAGCATAAGCGCAAGCGCAGCTTCTGGTCAAAGTACGGAGCGTGACCTGAACGAGGAGTCGCCGAGGACGAAGGCGATGGTCGTCCCTCCCTCCAACGGGCAATTCACCGCATACGTGGACACTAGCGATACAAAGGACCTATCGGTCAGCCGCGCCGAGCGCCTCCCGCTTAAACACCCCTGAACCGGCGCTCCCGAAGTAGAGCCAGCGGCCGTCCGCCGTGATCACCATCGTGTTCGTCACGTTGTTCCCGTTCGTCCCCGCCTGAGGGTTGAACAGACCGCTGTTCCACGGCTGCCAATGGGCCCCTTGATCGAGGCTGACGTACACCCCATCGAATTGGGTGGCGAGATAGACGATATCAGGATCGTTGGGATCAACAATAACCTTGTAGAACTCCTGATCGACGTCGAGACCGTCGGTGATCGGGAACCAGTGCGCGCCTCCGTCGGTGGTCTTCATCACCGTCCCATGAAAGCCGTCGCGTCCCGTCCCTTCGTTCTCTCCGTTCTTGGAACAGGCGTACATAATGTCCGGATCGCACGGGTCGAACGCGATCGAAAAGACCCATTGCTCTCCCGGCCAACCGTTGTCCCACCGCTCCCAGTGCGCCCCACCATCGAGGGTCCGGTTCACCCCGTTGTAGGTGCCGGCGTAGATGCACCTGGAGTTGGTCGGATGGGTGACGAGTGAGAACACTCCATCGTCGGTCCAGCCCACGTTCCGCTCGCGCCATGATTTGCCCCCATCGGTGCTCTTGTAGATCCCGGCGGGGAATGTCCCGAAGAAGATCGTGTTCGGGTCATCCGGGTCGAACAGGAGCGAGGTATATTGATACAACGGTCGATCGTTCCAAATCGGCCAGAACGTGCCGAAGTTCCCAAACGCAGGAAGCTGTCGCCATCTTTTCGCGGAGGCAGAACGCGAGTATATCTCGTATCCGAGCGTCCCGGCGAGGAGCCGTCGATCGGCGGTAAGCGCGATGGTCCGCACCTGGGGAGTATCGAGGCCGGAAGTAAGGTCCTCCCATGTCCTTCCCCCGTCGGTCGTCCGGTAGACTCCCTCCTCGGCCGCGACGTAGGCCGTCTCCGGATCGAGCGGGTCTACAAGTATCTGATAAACGTGCTTTCCGAGCATCATCATGTCCTTCCCGCTCGCAGGGACGTCGAGGAGCATCCCGTTATAGGACTTAAAGATCCCCTTTCCCCAGGTTCCGAGCCAGATCACATCCGGATCGGTCGGACTGATGTCGAACGTGTAGTACCCCTGATGGTACGGATCGTCCACGATGACGCTTGGGGTGATCCCGTTCCGATCGCGGAACGTCTTTCCCCCGTCGCTCGAACAGAAGAGCCCTCCCGGGTTGGCTCCGACGTAAATCCGGTCGGGATTGTGTGGATCGACCGCAACCTGCACGCTGTACACCGGCGGGACGGGCTTGTTGCTCCGGTCTTTAAGCCAGGTGATCTTACCGGTGGCGGGATCGATCCGGCCGGAGTACACACCGCAGCCCTGCGTTCCCACGTACACCTGATCTCCGCTCACTCGGCAGCTCGTGACCGCGGTGGTATCGAGCCCGGTGTTCTGCTTGTTCCAAGTCCTTCCCCCATCGACGCTCACGTATACCCCATCGAGGATGTCCACCGCCAGGAGGACGTTTTCATGCTGGGGATGAATACGGATAGCGCGGCAGCTCGCGCTGGTGGTGAGAAGCTGGGTCCACGTTTCTCCCCCATCCCGGGAGCGATACACCCCGGCGGAGTCGGAGAACACCACTCCTTCGGGCCGATCACCAGCGATTCTAGTGAACCACGCCGGGAGGGAGCCGCCGCGGGCAGCAATATAGAGACAGGACGGATCGCGGGGATCGATCTCGACGTCGTACGCTCCTACATCCGGAAATCCCTGCAGCCTCGCCCAGGTCTTTCCCCCATCGAGGGAGCGGTATGCACCGTTGATGTTCGTCGTCACGAAGATCCGATTCGGGTCGGTCGGATCGATTGCGATGTCGAGGATCCCCTTCCCCAGGCTTCCGGTGATATCAGTCCAGTGCCCGCCGCGATCGGTCGACTTGTACAGTCTCCCTCCGCGCAGGAACGGTTCGAACGTGGCGGCGTAGACCGTTCCTCCGAACGCTGCTACCCGCATCACGAGGAGAGCGCCGTCCTCGCTGAAGTCGGCCACTTCCTCCCAGGAATCGCCCCTGTCGAGGGAACGCCATACCTTGGGAGAGGAGCGGTCGGCGGCGTAGATCACACTATTGTCGGTCGGATCCATGCTGAGCGCGGTCGAGGAGCGGGGAGCCTGCCCGAGGAGCTCCCAGTGCGCCCCGGCATCCCTCGTCCTCCACGTCCCCCCGAGCCACGTCCCGATGTAGACGGAGTCCGGATGGTCGGGATCGATGATCAGCTGCGATTGTCCCCAGACTGTACACATGATGAAGTGCTCGTTTAGAATGTTCCACGTACTCCCACCGTCGCGCGATACGAACACCTTCCCCCGCGGGCCGCGGCTCGCCGCGTACATGACGTTGGGATCGCTTGGGGCGAACACGACGGAGGTGATCCCTTTGGAATCGGGCACCTGGAGGACCGTATTCCACGTCTCTCCCCCATCGGTCGAACGGCGGATCATCGCCCAGTGCTGGAACGGCTTTGGGTTGTATCCGCTGAATATGACGTTGGGATCGCCCGGATGAACGGCAAGGGTGTAGGTGTAATCGACTTCGGAATGATGGAGGAAACTCCAGCTGTTTCCACCATCACGTGAGCGGAAGATGCCGAACCCGTTCTTGAGGGCATAGATGACGTCCGGGTCGGACGGGGCAGGAGCAATGGCGTAGACCGATCCGAACCTGAACCCGGACCCGTCGGGATCGATGATCTTCCTCCATCTCTCCCCGTAGTCGGCGGAGCGGTAGACCTTCGCCACATCGGCTACCTCCCATACGTCCGAATCGTCGAGCGGGTTGACGCGCAACTCGTCTGCCCAGGGATGGGTGATCCCGCCGGCGAGGACGTTCTTCCACGTCTCTCCCCCGTTTGTCGTCTTGAACGTCCCTTCACCGCTGACCGCAGTGGCATACACGATCTCGCTCCCCGGGGTATTGGGGACAGCGAGGAGCGAGACACTGACGTTGTTCAGCCCGGTGTTAATCTCGCTCCATGTCATCCCTCCGTCCGTGCTCTTCACGATTCCGTAGGCGCGACGAGGGAGATAGAGCGTCTCGGGACGTCGCGGATCGACCGCGATGTCGTACATATCGCCGTTCCTTCCGGGCGGGCCGATGCGGACCCACGTGGATCCCCCGTCCTCCGACTTGTATACCACCCCGCCCGTGCCGACGTAGATCGTTCCGCCGTCGGGTAAAATCGGCATCACATTGACCATGGCGTCGGTCCCGGGAAGGTGCAACACCTGCCATGTCGTCCCCCCATCTTCGGTCTTGAGGAGGTAACGATCGGCGCGGGGATCGAACAGGATGTTATAGATGTTCACCCGGCCGACGTATACCGTGCGCGGATCGTTGGAATCGACCGCGATCGACTGAATGTCGGAATCCGTTTGCGGTGGTAGGGAAAGCCAGCGCCAAGAAGCACCTCGGACGGATCGATACACGGCGCCGTGGCCTCCGTTCCTCGTCCCCGCCCAGATCGTACCATCCGGTCCGACAGCGATCGCTGTCACTTGTTCATCGGGAAGACCGCGGTCCGTCTTGTGCCACGTCTTTCCGAGATCATCGCTTATGTATACCCCGCTACCGCGCGCCCCCGCTGCCATGAGCGGACCGTGGTCCGTCAAGGCGCCCGCGATGCAGACAAACGGTCCCGGCTGGTCGAGCTCGCTCCATGACTCCCCTCCGTCATCGCTGCGATAGAGGCGCCCTGCGGCGAAGGCGATTACTATCCCGGGGAAGAGGACGATATCGCTGATCTGCACCGAAGGAGGAACGATCTGGGATAGCATCGTCCATGTCCTTCCTCCATCTACGGAGCGGAAGGCCGCTCCCCCTTCCCCGCCGGCGTACAGAGTGTCAGGTGCATCGGGATCGATCTCGATCGTGTTGATGATCCCGCCTGTCGGGCCGTTCGTCTGCTTCCATGGAGGAACCGCAGCGTCCGGGCCACTCCCTGGGCTAGCTTGGGAAAAGGACAGTTCTTTCAGCCATTCGACGGAAACGATATTCGCTCCCTGTGGAGACCAACTGAGCCATACGCTATCCCAAGGGTCGGCTTTACCGCCCGACAGGACAAACTCCGTTCCCGCCTCAGTCGGACTCCACTTCGTGAACGCTCCCCCGACCTTAGTGATTTCCACTGGCTTGGAGAAGACAATTCGCATCCCGCACGCTGTATCGCCGGAGTCGTTCATCAGCACCGTCCCAGCGAGGAGTACGTAACCAAATAGACCGACGAAAAAGACGCCCAACCAGAGCTTCCGCATCTCTTCCCTCCTTTTCTCCTTTCGTCACCACTATAATGAAAACCGCGGAGAAGACAAAAACCTCCGGATGCGCTATGTCAGGCTCTGTTCCACCGGCGCGACAAATATCCACGACCACCACAGGACGATCTTCCCATAGACAAAGCCGCCGGATTGTACTATCAAAGGAACGACAGGGCGTGTGATCGACAGTCGACATTCAAGGCAAAGGAGTGATATGAAATTCACTGGAATCTTGAACGATCGTGAGATAAAGGCTCTCTGCATGGAAAGCGGAATGATCCAGCCGTTCGTTCCGAAACAGGAGGGCAAACCGTCATACGGACTCGGGAGCTTCGGGTACGACATCCGGTTGGGAAGCAAGTTCCTCGTCCCGATAGGCGGGATAAACGCCGTGCTCGATCCGATCGATTTTCCCCGCGGGCACTTCCGGGAGATCGAGGTCGCGGACACCCTGGAGATCGCGCCCGGATCGCAGGTGCTGGCCGAGTCGGTAGAACGGTTCCGCATGCCCGATGATGTGGCCGGGGTCTGCTGGGGGAAGAGCTCGTACGCTCGGTGCGGGCTGCTCGTCAATGTGACCCCTCTCGAGCCGGGCTGGAACGGCGTTTTGACGATCGAGTTGGCGAATCTATCGCCGCTTCCGATCAGGCTCCACGTCGGACAAGGGATCGCCCAGGTCGTCTTCTTCCGCGGAGGGAGGCCGGAGAGGACGTACGCGGAGAAGGAGGCGGGCGGGATCTACCAGGATCAGCCCGGGGTCACCCTGCCGAGATAAAGCCATGGACTACATAAGGAAAGTCTCTGAACGGACGCTGTGGGGCTCGGGCAGGGTCGAGCTGTGGGATTTCGCGCAGGCGAACCAGAACCAGGAGGCACGGATCGAGGCGGTGGCGACCGTGGCGAGCATCTGCTACGGGAAGCCTCCCAAGGATGCGAAGAAGCTCGTCGAGCGGCTGTGGACCGAGAGCGGAGGGCTTCCGTCATCGGCGTTCGAGTTCATCCGAGACGGGAGGACTCCCGGGATCGAGGACAGCCTGCGGAACAGCCCCGATCTTCCGACCTACCCGGCCGACTCGGTGGAGGAGCTTGCGCGGCGGCATCGGGAGGAGATCGCCACTTTCCGGCTCAAGGTCCCGATCTTCGTCGCCCGCCAGGTCATGCGCCATCGCCGGTTCAGCTATCAGGAGCTGAGCCGGCGCTACACCGACGATGAGCGCGTCCCGCTCGATTCTTGGCTCCCGAAGGATGATGAGGTCGGGGCCGCGGCAGCAAACCTGTTTCAGCTCGCCTACGCGATGGAGGAACGGATCTACCGGCTGTTGCGCGGGCTGAACGTGCGGGCGGAGATCGCGCGCGCCGTGCTGGGGACCGGACTGTACACCGAGTTCTGGATGATGGGGGACCGGGAGGCGTGGGCCAATTACTTCGCGCTCCGCCTCGACCGACACGCGCAGAGAGAGCACCGCGAGTTAGCGCAGGCGATGCGCGACCTGCTCGTGGAACACCAGCCGGAATTCGTGCTCAAAGCGCCGTGAACGATAGCGATCGCCGTCGGCTGTTCGACCGGTGGGCGGGGACCTACGACGATGCTGTGCGCTCCGCCGCGGGATTCCCGTTCGCCGGGTACGATCGCGTGTTGAACGAGATTGTACTACTGGCGGATGCGGGACCGGGGATGCGCGTGCTCGACCTCGGTACCGGAACCGGAAACCTGGCGGCGCGGTTCACCGCGCTCGGGTGTGAGGTCGTCGGGATCGACTTCTCTCCCGGGATGCTCGCCGCAGCGCGCAGGAAGGTCCCCGAAGCGCGGTTCGTCCGCGCTGATCTCCGCGGCGATCCGGAATCCCTGCGCGGCCACCGGTTCGACCGAATCGTTTCCGCGTACGTGTTTCACGAGTTCGACCTTGCGACGAAGACCTCCCTGCTGGGGCGGCTCGCGTGCGACCGCCTCACCGAACAGGGGGTGATCATCATCGGCGATATCGCTTTCCCCACGGTCAAAGGGCGGGAAGAGGCGCATCGAAGATGGGCCGCGGAATGGGATGAGGAGGAGCACTATTGGGCGGCGGACGAGGCCGTCGCTGCATGTACGAAGGCGGGATTACACGTGCAGTACGTACAGGTCTCAAGTTGCGGCGGCGTGTTCGTCATCCATAAAATAAAGCCCACGCCAATGGGGAATTACAAGAAAAACGATTTGCCTTCCCCGATGTGGATGTAGTAATACATGAGGCCGTTGAAACGCCTGATGATCCATCAAGGAGGAGATGAATATGAACAGGTTTGTAGATTGGTTCATCGAGCAGGGCCCGCAGATCGGCCTGCGCCTCGGCGGGGCGCTTCTGATCCTCCTCGGCGGATGGCTGTTCGGGTTCATCGCCGTCCGGGTGGCCGGCCGCCTGATGGACATCTCGAGACTGGAGTTCTCCAACCTGCTGCGCCAATTCATCTACAAACTGATCCGCTGGGGCATCAACGCGATCGCACTGGTCATGGCCCTCGGGCAGTTGGGGGTGGAGATCGGTCCATTGATCGCCGGATTGGGGGTGACCGGTTTCATCATCGGCTTCGCCACGCAGCAGACCCTGTCGAACTTCGCAGCGGGGTTCATGCTCCTCCTCTACCGCCCTTACGACGTAGGAGACGAGATCGAAGCGTCCGGAGCAACAGGAATCGTCGAGGGAATGAACCTGGTCAACACGACGCTGCGAACGGAGGAGGGGACCATGGTCACGATCCCTAACGGCAAGATCTGGGGCGGGGTGATCAAGAACAAGGGACGCCGTGCAGGTTAGACAGCTCTTCGAAACCGGAGGATAGGCATCGATAAACGGCCTCCCTAACCGGCTCCGCTGTTGAACCCCTAAGCCGATGGCGTGATAACCCAGCGGGATAGCTTCAGCGAACCGGCTTCCCGCTGTCAGTGAGGATTACACCCACCTAGAGCATCCCCAAGAACCGAAAACCAGCCTTCCGAATCCTCCCTGTGCGCAGCGAGGGGAGTACTTGCAGCAGGGATAGGCTCGGGGCATAATAACACAAATTTCAAAAAAGTATTACCGGAGGTGGCAGTTGGCTTTCAGGAACCTGAGGACGGGACTAATGGTTCTCGCTCTTCTGATGAGCGTGGTGGTTGCGGGTAGCGCGGCGGGCAAGGTCACGATCAATGACGCAGCGGGGAGGGTGATAACGGTCTCCTCACCCCTCGAGCGGGTGGTCGTGCTCGCCTC
>JAJRTG010000099.1 GCA_024278395.1 Fidelibacterota bacterium
CTCATGGCCAGGATTGTACCCGATCGGGGAAGAGCCAGGAACCGAGCCTTGTCACCGCCCCTATCCCGGGAGTACACTACGGCGGCGAAAGGAGCCGAAGTGAGCAACCCTACGATCGGAACCTCGCGTGGACGCACCGTCTGGATCGACACTGAAGCACCTATCCTCAATGGAACCGTCGTCCCTTACGTCAACCCGAACGCCGTCCCCACCCCGCCGCCGCGGACGGTGCTCCCCGCTCCCCTAGGAGAATAGGATGGCGCTCCGTCTGCTCGAGGCGACCGTCCCCCGGACCGCTGCGGGGGAGCTGCGCGCCGCCCTCGCCGATGAATCGCTCCCGGATCCGATCTCCGTCTGGGAGGAGGCCCTGACCGGGGAAGCAGTCCTCTTCCGGATTCTCCTTTCCGCCGAGGCGACCGAGCCGGTGATGGATCACCTGACGAAGCACTTCTCCGGCCTCGATGGATTCCGGATGGTGATCCTCCCGGTGGAGGGGACGGTCCCCCATCCCGCGGAGCCGGAGCCCCCGCAGGCTGAGGAGAAACCGGTCCCGCGCGTGGGCAGGGTGAGCCGGGAGGAGCTCTACTCCCGCCTCTCCGACGCGGCGCGCCCAACTCCGGTCTACCTCTCCCTTGCCGCCCTCTCCGCGGTGGTGGCGGCGGTCGGGCTGCGGCAGGGGAGCGTCCCCGCGATCATCGGAGCGATGGTGATCGCCCCGTTCCTCGGCCCCAATGTCGCCCTCGCCCTGGCCACCACCCTCGCCGACTTCACCCTCGCCCGCCGCGCCGTCCTGTCGTTCCTCGCCGGGCTCGCCCTGTCGTTCGTGGTGGCTCTCTTCGCCGGGATGATCGGCGGGATAGATCCCTCTCTCCCCGCCGTCGCCCCGATCCTCCGGGTCGGATGGGGGGACATGCTCCTCGCCGTTGCGTCCGGGATCGCCGGAGTGCTCGCCTTCACCACCGGGCTCTCCGAGGCCCTCGTCGGGGTGATGGTCGCCATCGCCCTCCTCCCACCGTGGGTGACGTTCGGGATGCTCGTCGGAGCCGGAGAGTACTCCTCCGCCGTCCGTGCCCTGATCCTGTTTCTGACGAACGTCATCTCGATCAACCTCGCCGGGGTGATGATCTTCCTCATCCAGGGGGTGCACCCGCTCACGTGGTGGGAGGAGCGGCGGGCACGGCGAGCGTCGGTGGGGGCGATCATGTTGTGGAGCGCCCTCGTCGGGATCCTAATCCTCGTCATCCTCCACATCCGCTGAGTGTCCCCCTCTCGGACGGTACATACGCATGATCACGCAATCGAACACAGGTTAGTGAATCACGGCGGGCGGATGGGAGAAAACGGGCGGACAGGGAGCGGGGTTGGGAGCAGGGCGGCGTGTTAATCTGATGTCATGAGCAGGCGCGGGATCATCACCATCGTAGGATTTATCGGGATCATCGTCCTGATCCTCGCGGTATCCGGGGTTTTCCGTCGCCGTCCCCAGCCCCTTCCCCCTTCACCGCAGGTGGAGGCGCCGCAGATCATCATCGCCATCGATCCCGGCCACGGCGGTCGCGATCCGGGCGGGGTGGTCGGGGATGTACTGGAGAAGGACGTCAACCTAGCCATCGCGAAAAGGCTGGCGGCTCTTGTCGAAGCGCAGCCCGGGCTGAAGCCGCTCCTCACCCGCTCGGACGACGTCACGGTCAAAAACCTCGACCGCCTGCGGAAGGCGGAGGAGGGGGGAGCGGTACTCTACCTCTCGGTCCACACTAATTCCTATTCCGATCCGAGCGTGCACGGGGCGGAGACCCTGGTCGACGACACCCGGCCCAAGGACGATCCGAGCTGGCCGCTGGCCGAGGCGGTGCAGAAGGGGGTCACCGCCGCCACAGGAGCCCGCGACCGCGGGGTGAGATCACAGTCCCTTTACCTAGAACACACTAAGCTTCCCGCGGTTTCGGTCGAGGTCGGGTTCATCACCTCCTCCGAAGAGGGGGCCAAGCTCCTCGATCCCGCGTATCAGGACAAGATCGCCCGCGGCCTTCTGAACGGGATCATCTCCTACCTCAAGGAGACGGGAGTGCTGCCGGACCAACAGGGTGTCCCTTAAGCTCCTTCACACCCTTGTTTGTTGTTCACCATGGAAGTAGCATAGAAATGGGAGGGATGGCTATGCCAAATCGTGCCATGGATTGGTTGGTGCAAGCCCGTCGTGATTTAGAACAAGCGGAGGATTCACGCAACGCGGGAAGGCATGAATGGGCGTGTTTTGCCGCTCAACAGGCGGCGGAGAAGGCCGTCAAAGCCCTGCATCTTCACCTCGGTCAGGAGGCATGGGGCCATGTCGTCGCTCGGCTTCTCACCGAGCTTCCGAAGACCATTGCCGTTCCACAAGACCTGGTGGACAAAGGCCGTGTGCTCGACAACTTCTATATCCCCGCCCGCTATCCGAACAGCCATCCCACCGGAGCGCCGTTTGAACACTACGGCCCTCTGCAAAGCGAGGAGGCGATCCGGTATGCC
>JAJRTG010000100.1 GCA_024278395.1 Fidelibacterota bacterium
CAAACGGGTTCATCTCCATAACCCCGATCCACCTCGACATGACCGAGTACTCCCTCCTGAAGACGCTCGAGGATTGGGAGGACCGTCCCTGGTTCTCCACCGATTAGGCCTTGACGACCGTCCAGACCCCGAACCCGATGAAGAGCACCCCGACGATGTAGTGAACGATCCGAAACCCGCTCTCCGGGACCGTGCGCAGGAGGAGCCATCCGGCGCCGACGGCGAGGGCGGTGGAGAGCAGTAGGGCGCTTCCCGCCCCGATGAGCACGGCGATCGGGGATTGGGACTTGGTCGTGAACGAGAGGACGGCGAATTGGGTCTTGTCCCCGAGTTCGGCGAAGAAAACGACGAGAAACGTCGAAATCACGATCTTCAGCATCTCTCCTCCCAGGGTTCGGGCTTGTCTCGCCCTTGTTTCGGTCTTAGACTGACAAGCAGGTGATCACAAGATGCGCAGCAAGACCTATTATCAATACTACACGAACGTCACTTATTCCACACCGGCGGAGTGTCTCGCCCTCCACGGGAGGATCGCGTCCGATCCGAGCGAGTTCCCGGATCATGACAACTGCCCGCGGAGGATCCTCTCGTTCCCGCGGAGTGAGCTCTCCTACTACCGCGAACAGGAGCAGAAGATGCGTGCCCTCGCCCGGGCCGAGATCAGAAGGAGGGGGCTCTTCCAGGAGGCGGAGGAGGCGCTGGAGGAGGATCCCGAGAGGGGGATGGATCTCTTCGCGCAGGCCGCCCGAATCGAGACGTACATCCCGGAGCTTGAGCGCCTGCTGGAGAGAAAGGGGGAACTCCTCTCCCGGGACCCCGATCTCCGCCGTCGGTTGGGGGAGATCTTCTACCGCGCCTACTCGGACAAGTTCGGAAGGCCGCGCTACGAGCGGTTTCCCGAGCGGATGCGGCTCGCACGCGAGAAGGCCGGACTTTCCCGGATAAGGGAGTTGTTCCAGCTTCCATGAACCGCGGCTTCTCCCCGGCGCAGGAGCGGGGGCTGATCGTCCTGGTGACCGTTGCGATCATCGCTGCGGGGATCTCCTTCTTGATCCCGACTCTTCACCCTCCGCGGATACCGCCCCCGCAGGAGATCGTCGTTCCGGACGTGCACGTCATCCTTCCCCGATTCTTCTCGTCCTTGCCCAAGGTGGATATAAACAGCGCCGGGGTGGAGGAACTGATGAGCCTCCCCGGGATCGGAGAGGTGCTGGCGAGGAGGATCGTCGCCTACCGGGAGGAGCACGGACCGTTTAAGAGGGTGGATGAACTCGGGAACGTGGAGGGGATCGGGGAGAAGACGATAGAAAGGATCCGCGGGCGTGTGGTCTTGGATGGGTCCTGAATTACATCCCGGTGATCGTGTAGACGAGGGTGAGGCCGTAGTCCCCCGGCTTGTAGGAATCTGAATCGAGGAGGACCTTGTAGTCGATCACGAGCTTATACGCTCCACGATTTCCGCTCGCCAGGGTCTGGTCGAACTGGGTGATCGGGAAGAACTCCCCCCCGTTTGCACGCACGAGGAAATCGGAGAGGGGCTTTACGTAAGTCCCATCGTAGCTTTCTCCCATGTCACCCTCCACCGCGTGTACCTTCACCGTCCAGGGGATGTTACTTGCCGCGATCAGGGTGAGGGCTTCGTCCTCCTCGACGTATCCGGCTGCGATGTCGGCCGGGGTCGGGGTCCTCAGATCGAAGTGGGAGATGACGCTCGTCCCGGATTCACCCTCCCCGGCGATCGTGAGCGATTGAAACGGAAGGATCGTCCAGGAAACGGTCACCGTCGCCGTGGCGGAATCAGCGGCGAGGGCGGCGAATGAGAAGAGTATGCTGAAGATAAGGGAGATAACGATCCATCGATCCATCTTCGTCTTCGGTAACCCGGCTGCCATCTCAGGCCCGTGGCTTTGCGCCCCTCACTTCCTTGATTCGTGAGGTTTGCCCTTATCGGTCCGAAGAATTCACCTCCCTTTTTCCCTTTGAACTATTCGGTCACTTTGATTGTTCCTCAAACCACCGGATCTTAGACAATCAACGGACGACGATCGTTGCGGCGAACGAATCCTGCGGGGGCCCCTCCTCCCAGGGTCGGTGGTAGACGAAGTTCAGGGCGGCTACGCCCGCCTTGGCGGCCGCGTAGCGGAAGAAGAACGTCCCCCCAGCCCCGATGAGGGAGCTGTCGGGACGGTAGTCGGCGCCCGGGATCGGAGCCAACACCCCTTCGGAAGGCTCGGTTGAAGGGTCCCACCGATAACCGGTCGTCGGATTTCCCGGAAGGGCGATCAGGATCTTCTCCCCTGTTCCGACCGCCACCGTCGCCCCGGCGTCATCCTTCGTGAGGAGCCGGTAGACGTCGAGCCCGAGGCCGCAGACCGATGCCTGAACTCTCATCCTTCCGGAGAACGGGCGCTCTCCCCTCCGGACGATCTCCAGCTCGGCGCGGAACTCCCCGATCGAGGTGCGGATCACGATCGTGTAGTCCCCCGGTGAGACGGCCCGTCCCAGGCTGTCCCGCAGGTCCCAGGTTCCGGTCCACTCTTCGTATGGAACGGGAGTCCACGCGACCGTATAGACGGGCTCCTCCGTTCGTGCGAGCACATCCAATCCCTCCACCAGGATCGGGGTGCACATGCACGGACAGGGGTCGGCACGGTGAAGCTCAAGGGCGATCTTGCTCCCCTCCTCGAGCGTAAACGTCCCCACCGTCGCCCGGACCGGTCCCTCCGACGAGGCGAAGCTCGACGCGCTCGCCTGCGCGAACCCGGCGATGGAGAGCGAGCCCGCGATCAACCAGATAAGCATGCCTCCGATGATTAACCTCTGCATCTCGATCACCCCGGTCTAGTTACACACGTGAGGGGGAAACGTTTCCGGTTCGCTTGCCCGGCCGTTGCGGTAAAATCTATGTGGTGGTCAGATGGGAGAAGGAATAAAAGTCGGGCTTGCCCTGTCGTCCGGCGGGGCGCGGGGGGCAGCGCACGTCGGGGTGCTTAAGGTCCTGCAACGGGAGGGGATCGAGATCTCCGCGATCGCCGGGACGAGCATCGGGGCGATCGTCGGTGGAGCGTACGCCGCCGGGATCCCGATCGAGCGGCTGGAGCGCGAGTGGGAGGAGGCGGATCTCCCTCGGGTGGTGAAGAGCTTCCTGCCCACATTCCCCCGGGCCGGCCTGAGCTCGGGGGGCGAGTTTCGCAAGGAGCTGCGCCGCCTGTTAGGCGAGGTCCGGATCGAGGATCTGCCGATCCCGTTTGCTGCTGTCGCGACGGACATCGACACCGGGGAGGCCGTGATCCTGCGGGAGGGGATGCTCTATGACGCCCTGCGCGCTTCGGCCTCGATCCCGGGGATCTTCCACCCGGTGCGTTGGAAAGGGCGACTGCTCGTGGACGGTGGGTTGGTGGAGCCGCTTCCGGTCAAGGTCTGCCGCGAACTCGGGGCTAAGCTCGTACTCGGGGTGGACGTCGTCCCCTCCCCCCGTCCGACGACCGCTGAGCGGCGCGGAGTGTGGAACAGGTTGGGAAACCGCCTGCGGGAGGAGGTGGAAAATCGCACCTGGATTCCGGGGGGATTGGCCGAGCTCCTCGACGACCTCTTCGGGGAACGGACGCCCGATCCACGACCCCTGCCCGGGGTGTACAGCATCATCAACCAGTCGGTGGCGATCTTCCAGCGGGAGATTCTCAGGCTCAAGCTCGCCGTTTGGCCCGCCGATCTCCTGATCAGGCCGAAGCTTCCGCCGGGGATCAACTACCTCACCGCCGCGGCCGGGATCCAGGCGGGCGAGGAGGCGATGCAGGAGGCCATCCCTGAGTTGAAAGAGAAGATAAACAGCCGATTTTGACGTTGCACACCGTCCGATTCTTAGGTAGAGTTACACGATATCATGAAAATTTCGGTCGTCATTCCCGCGCGGAACGAGGAAGAGATTCTCCCCCGGTGCCTGGAGGCCCTGCAACGGCAGAGGGTCGACGATTTTGAACTCATCGTCGTCGATTCCGCCTCCGCCGACCGCACCGGTGCGGTCGCCCGGAGGTTCGGGGCGCGGCTGATCAGGGTGGCGGAACCGGGGGTCGGACTCGCCCGGCACATCGGGTTCTCCGCCGCCACAGGGGATGTGATCCTCTCCACCGATGCGGATGCCGTACCTCCACCCGACTGGATCGAGCGGTTGACCGCCCCGTTCTTCGCACCCGGGGTGGTCGGGGCGTATGGGACGATCCTCCTCATGCAGGGGAGGTGGTTGGCCGACTTCGGGCGATCGTTCTTCCCTTGGTTCCAGCGGATCAACCATCACCTCGGTCGGCCGATGGTCTGCGGGCCGAACTTCGCGGTGCGCGCGGAGGCGTTCCGGGAGGTGGGGGGATTTCTCGTCGACGGCGCCTATCCCCGAGAGGCGGAGGACGTGCAGCTCGCCCTTAAGCTGCGCCGGGTCGGGCGCCTCGTCTTCCTTCCCCGGGCGGCGGTCCCCGTGTCGGCACGGCGGTTGACCGGGAAGGAAGGGCTCCGCTACGCCAGTCATCACGCCGGCAACTACCTGCGCCTGTTCTGGCTGCGCAACGTGAAGGGATGATCGATGGCCGACCTTCGCGCACGGGTGCAAAAAGGATTTTCGTCTCTCACCTCCGCCCAGAAACGCCTCATCCAGGAGATCCTCTCCCATTACGAGGACTATGTATTCCTCAGTGTTGACGAAGCAGCCGAGAGGTTGCAGGTGCACAAGTCGTCCCTCGTCCGCTTGGCGCAGGCACTCGGGTACGACGGATACCCGCAATTTCGCGCTTCCTTGCAGCAGATCTACCGGCAGGAGATCTCCCCCGGGAGCAAGCTCGGACACACCCTCACCGAGCTCTCCGACGAGCACATCTTCGCGCAGCTCGTCGCCACCGAGACGAGCTACCTGCAGGAGTCGCTGAAGACGGTACACAACGGGGAGATCCGTCGGGCGGCGGATCTCATCCTTGCCGCCCATCGGATCTTCATCTGCGGGAGGGGACCGCAGGGGCCGTTGAGCGAGCTGTTCGCGTTCCGCCTTCGCCGCCTTCACCTCGAGCCGGTGACCGTCACCGAGGAGGGGAGGGCGATCCTGGAGAAGCTTCAGCTGCTCGAAGCGGACGACGTCGTGTTTATCTGCAGCTTCCTCTACATTCCGGCCGAGTACCGGATGGCGATCGAATGGGCGAGGGAGAAGGGAGCGCCGGTGATCCTGGTGACGGACAGCGCGGCGATGGAGATGGCCGATTCAGTGGATGTTCTCATCACCGCGCGCCGGGGACCGGCGACGATCTACCACACGAGCATCGTCCCGTTGGCGATCGTGAACGCCATCGTCCTCACCATCGCCAAGCTGATGGGGCCGGAGGCCCTCACCCGACTCGAGGTCCTCCAGAAACTCCGGCGCAGGTTCGGGTTCGACACCTCCGTATTTCCCAAGTCCTGATCCAAACGTGCAAAAATCGCTATTGACAAAAGAGGCTATTCGTGCTATTCTGCAACTTAGGTTGTTTATTTATGATATTTCGACAACTAAAGGCGGTGGCACATTGTTGAGAGCGGAGGCGCTGACCCTCGACGGGCACGGAGTCGTTTACCACCGGGAGCGCGAGGTCCCCGAGGCCGTCGCCGAGCACATCGTCGCTGAATTCTCCCCCTCCTCGTCTTCAGACGAGGTGCGATCCATCTACGAGTCCCTGCAGGAGGAGGCGTTCTCCGAAGCGATCACATACGAAGAGATGCTCCATCGCTTCTGCCGCCGACTTGGCCCTCGGCTCGCCGGGAAGGAGGAGTACGTCGATTCCCTCATCCAGCGCTACAGCGCGGCGATCGTGCTTGACCCCGACCTGAAGCCCGTCCTCGCCGAACTCCGTCGTCGGGGGGTGGTGGTGGGGATGATAACGAACAGCATCAACCGCGCGGGGACCAAACTCGGTTGGTTGGAGAAGAACGGGGTGGCGGAGCTGTTCGACGTTATCGTCTCCTCAGTCGACGAGGGATGTCGCAAACCCGATCCGGAGATCTATCTGCGGTTCGGAAGGAGGACCGGGATCCCTCCTTCTCGGACGGTGTTCGTCGGACACGACACCCGCGAGGTGGAGGGGGCGAAGAGGGCGGGAATGATCACGGTCTGTCTGCGCTGCGATTCATCGGAGACGGACTATGCGATAACCAGATTGAAGGAGCTGATCGAACTTCCGATCTGGCCGAAGGGAAAGGAGGTAGGAAGATGAAGACGCGCCTCTTGGTGCTTGGTTTCCTCTTTGTGGTTGCTGCGGGGCTTGCGGTCTTCGGAGCGCAGGTCCCGCAGTATGTTCATCTGAGCTGGCAGCACGACCCGACGACCACGATGAAGGTCATGTGGAGCACGGACCCGAGCATCACCGACGGCGTGGTGGAATACGGGACGAGCACAGAATACGGGTCATCGGCCACCGGAACGACGGAGCACTACACCTACGCCCGCCAGGACGTACTGTGGCACATAGTAGAGCTCACCGGCCTCACCCCCAACACGACCTATCACTACCGGTGTGGAACGGATGGGAACTGGAGCGCCGATTATTACTTCAAGACGGCCCCTGAGTACGGGCCGCGCAACATGCTGCGGATAGCGGTCTTCGGGGACAGCCGCGGTGGTTGGGACACCCTGGCCCAGGTCTTCCAGGCGGTGAAGAAGGAGCGAGCACAACTGATCGTGTTCACCGGTGACTTCACCAACGGCGGGGCCCAGACCGAATACGATAAGTTCTTCTCCGCCGGTGAAGGGGTGCTCGAGTACATCCCGTTCATGCCGGTGCACGGAAACCACGAGATGGGGCTAGCGACCTACTTCGGAGAGTTCGCCCTCCCCGGGAACGATAAGTACTTCTCCTACGACTACGGTCCGATCCACTTCACATATCTTTACAGCTTCAGCGAAACCGAGGTGGTGCAGGAGCGGCCGTGGATGCTCAAGGACCTGCGCGGCACGATCCTCCCGTGGAAGATCGTCGTCGCCCAC
>JAJRTG010000101.1 GCA_024278395.1 Fidelibacterota bacterium
GAGCGCCTGTTTCAGCACCGCGGTGAGCCCGAAGTACCCGCTCAGCCGTTCCCCGTCGACCACCACCTCCCACCGCGGGGCCGGGAAGAAGCAGAAGTTGAGCGCGTCCACCACCAGCAGGTACGCGACGGTGCGGGCCGTCCCGTCGCAGTAGTGGTGCACGCAGTCCCAGTCCGGGACCGGCAGGGGGAGGATCTCCTCCGCCAGCTTCGGCACCGCGGCTTCGTCGATGAATACGTGGTCCGCGTTTTTCACCACGAACCGCGCGCTTTCGCGGACGTCGATCATGCGGGCTCCTTTCTCGCTTGTACGAACAGTAACGGGCTTTCTTCCGTCGGGACCTCGTCCCACGCCTGCGCCAGGGCGCGGCACATCTCCTCGAACATCGGAGAGAGCCGGGCGAGCATCCCTTCCTCGTGCAATGCGATGAAGAACCGGGATGCGATCCGGGTTATCGGCCCGCGGATCCTGATTCGGGAGAACCCGGCGGCGGCGAGCGCGTCGCGCAGGGATCCCGGGGTGAAGTGGCGCAGCTCGAACCCGCTTACCCGCACGATCCTGTCCCGAAACCGCTCCAGGAACGACAGGCCGAACATCTCCGCGATCCTCCCCGCGAGCGGCTGCATCCCAGGTTCTCCCTGCCTCCGGGTGAACCCGGGCCGGCGCGGGAACCCCGCGGCGAGCCGGGCCAGCGGCGGAGACGGATCGAGCTCGATCAGGTACTCCGCCTCCCGCGGCGGAACGACCTCTTTTACGGCGTAGCGGTAGAAAAAGCGGTCGTTATCCTGAAAGAGTTCAACCTCCTCGGCGTACGGGCCGGAGAGTTCACCGGCCAGGTTCTCCACCGTGGCGACGAGCGCCCCGCCATTCTCCAACACGCGGTGCACCTCGCGCAGGCAGGCTTCGGGGTCATGGATCTGCTCGATCGCCGTGCCGGCGACGACCCCGTCGAACCCGCGGTCTGGGAACGGGAGATCGTCGCCGGAGGCGACGCGGAACGTCACGTTCTCGTACCCGAGTTGCCTCCGGTTCACTTCCGCTGTCTCTATCCGCTTTTGCGACCGATCGATCCCCACGATCGCCTCGACGTACGGGGCGATCGGAAGTGCGGGCCAGCCGTCGCCGGTCCCGATGTCGAGGATCCGCCCGGTCGTTCCCAGGGCGGATAGATACGAGAGGATGAGCGAAAGATCGATCCAGTCGTCGATCCGGCTTGGGGTGTACGGGCGGTACACCCCGCCGAGGTCGGGAGGGGCCTGGTGGTCCATTCCATCGTAGCGGAGGGCCGCCGAATCCACCCGTTCGACCTTGAGGTTCCCGCGTATCCACTCCTCGATCGGACGCATCGTCTCCCTCCTTCCCGAGGATGGTACCGGAAACGAAGGCCGGTATAAAGAGACTAGTCGGCGAGCGCGCGGTAGAGGGCGGTGTAATCGCAGCTCGGGTTCCAGAAGAGATACCCGTCCGCTCCGGACTCCCGCGCCGCTTGGATCTGGGCGCGGATGTATTCCTCGAGCGACATGCCGGATGGTATGTCCCGGTCGAACGCCTGGAGAAACGGGCGCAGCGGGGTCGTAACCCGGGCCTTTCCCGCGGTCATGGCCTCCTTGACGACCCGGTAGGGATCATCCTTGTACATCGGTTCGTTGTAGTGGGACGGATAGAGCATCGGGGAGACGAAATCGACGCGGGCAGCGATCTCTTCGAGCGACTGGCCGATCGGATCGATCTTCTTCTTGTTCCAATTCCACATCACACGGCCGAACAGGTCCGCCGAGATCATAATCCTCCCCGCCAGTTCCTCCCGCGCCGCGTCCAGGAACCGGTTAACCGCGGCGTAGCGGTCCGCGTACCCGGTGCCGAGCCCCTCCCCGTCCGGGAAGCGGAGGTAGTCGAACTGGAGCTCATCGAACCCGAGGGCCGCCACCTCGGCGGCGATCGCCAGGTTGTATTCGACGGCCTGCGGGTTGTCCGGCCGGACCCATGGGTCGGAGTCTCCGAGGTGAGCCGCGAGCTTGGGGTCGTAGAACAGGACCTGGCGGGCGATCACGTAGATCCCGGCCGCGTGCAGCCGGTCGATCAACGCCCGCGGGTCGATCCGCCCCACCGCTGCCCCGATCGCGCGCGCGAGCGGGACGTTGCTGGCGTAGGTCACCTCCCCGTGCATGTTCTTCACGTTCACCACCACGGCGTTGATCTTCCCCTTCCTCGCTTCGGCGAGCACCCCGGTGAGGGTCCCCTCCTTGGTGAGGGCGAACGAGGTGAGGTAGACCCCGATCCGACCGTGGGGTGAGAACGGAAGTGAGACGGGTCCCACGGTGGAGCCCCGGTCGGAGCGGACCCCGAACACGGCGACGAGGAGAACTCCGATGATGATGAGTCGGGATGCGGTCGGGAGTTTCATGGAGCTCAGTATAGCCCGCTCGTTTCCCGCTCGCGGTCCTACCGCACCCCTGCTCGTGGGAAGTCGGGCACGTCGGGAAAGGTGACGGGCGGGCGTAGCCCGCGGGTCATTCGCGTGTTCACGATTCCTCCATCACCTCCACACCGAATCTCTACCGCGATACAGTAGGCTTTATTCGTTGTCCGTCTCCGCAGAGGCGGATATAATCCTAAAAAGCGGGTTTCAAGCGAAGGAGAGACAAAGATGAAGAAGATATTCTGGTTTTTTCTGGTTGGGATCTTTGCCCTGTCACTTGTCGGATCGGCGGCACAGCACCCTCCGATCACCATCCTCGGGGATTCCGATTTCACGGCTGACAACGGCGTCCTGTCCGGAAGCGGGACGGAAGAGGATCCGTACGTCATCGCCGGTTGGGAGATAACCCTCCCGCATGGCGCTCCCTACGGGGTGAACATCCAAAACACGACCGCCCACTTCGTCCTGCGCGGGCTGATCATCCAGGGAGCGACCGATCCGAAGGGCGCGGCGATCCACCTCGCGTTCGTCTCCGGGGCGCGGGTGGAGAACTGTTCGATCACGAACTCCTTGAACGGGATCGAGATCGCTTCGTCCACCGGCGTCACCCTGAAAGGGAACGTCCTCTACGTTCAGGGGTTGGGGCTCCGGGTGACGGGGGAGACGGCGGCGGAATACAACCACACCATCGATGAGACCAACCTTCTGAACGATCATCCGATCGAATACATCTACGGCAGGAACGGAGAGACGATAAGCGGGATCAAGGGGACGAGCCTGTACGTGGTCGCCTCTAGCAACATGACGATAGAGAAGAACGAGATCGTAAACGGCGACGGGATTCAGCTTGCGTTCGTGAAGGACTCCGTGATCCGGGACAACCAAGCCTACCGTGAGAATCCGGTGTATACCGAGCACGGGATCACCCTTTACCGCTCCGATAACAACAAGGTCACCGGCAACGTCCTCAAGAACAACCGGTTTGCCGGTGTGTATCTTTGGCTCTCCAACGGCAACGAGATCGTGCAGAACCAGCTCCTCGCGAACAACTACGGTGTTCTTGTATCGGCCTCGGACGACAACGCGATCCACGACAATGTCGTCTTCGCCAATCCGACCGGGATTCAGGTGACCGCGGGTTCGAAGGGGAATAAGATCAGCAAGAACATCATCTATCAAGAAAACACGAAGTACGGAGTGGCGATCGAGCAAGCCACCGGTAACGAGGTCTCCAGAAACGCGATCGTCGATGCGGAGACCGGGATCTACCTCGGCGCTCAGGGCAACAACAACACCGTGACCCTGAACACCGTCGTTGCCGGGGCGTACGGGATCGAGGTGATCGGCTCGTACAACGACATCTCCCGCAACCTCATCTCCCAACAGCGGCAGGGGATCCTGTTCCCGGAGACGTACGGGAAGAGGAAGATCATCGGGAACGCGATCCACGACAACGTCTTTTCCGAGAACGACCGTGACCTTTATCTTAACCACGACTCTCAGGTCAACGTCATATACGGAAACTTCCTCTTCGGCCAGGGAAAGGCGTTGGTGGAGGACTACGGCAAGGGGAACATGTGGACCCGGGAGGGAAGGGGGAACTTCTGGGGGACCTACTCCGGATCCGATGCGGACGGGGACGGGATCGGCGATACCCCGATGACCGTATATCCCTCCGCTGCTCAGGACACCGCCCCGCTCGTCTCGACCGATGCCGCGGCGGATGACCTCGGGGTGCTGGGGGATCTGCCGCGGGGGTCGGTCGTCTTGACCCTCAAGGATGGGACGAAGCTTCCGATCACCGTGTTGATCGCGGACGAGGGGTATTCCCGGTTCACCGGTTTCCGCGGCTATCCGCCCTCACTGCGCGACCTCGTCCCGGCGATCCTGTTCGTGTACAACCAGGAATTTCAAGGGAACTTCGTCATGGACACGGTCCACTTCCCGCTCGACATCGCGTTCTTCGACAAATCGGGAAAGTTCGCGGGAGGAACGACGATGGCGGTGTACACCGACAAGGATAAGAATAAAAAGCTGTACACCGCCAAGAGGCCGTTCCTGTACGCCCTTGAGCTCCCGGAGGGGTTCATAGCCGCCCACGGGATCGGCGAGGGGACGATCCTGACGCCTCCAACGGCCGAGTAACGGAGTTGACGGGGGAGGTTCAGATGTCGCGGCTTCCTACTATCCTGTTGTCCCCCGGGGATCTCCCCCCGTACGTCCTCCTTCCCGGCGATCCGGCGCGCGCTGCCCGGATCGCCGAGCGCCTGGAGGGGGCAAGAGAGCTCGCGAAGAATCGGGAGTTCCACTCCTACCGCGGAAGCTACCGCGGGGTAGAGGTCGGGGTCGTCTCCACCGGGGTCGGTGCTCCCGGCGCGGCGATCTGCGCGGAGGAAGCGATCAGGGCCGGCGCGCGCGTGCTCATCCGGGTCGGGACGGCCGGATCCCTGCAGGATTCCGTGACGGACGGGGATCTGGTGATCGCCGTCGGCGCCGTGCGGTACGAGGGGACAAGCCCGCAGCTCCTTCCGATCCAGTACCCCGCTCTGGCCGATCCCGACGTGGTTGGGGCGCTGTGGGACGCCGCTCGGACGATGGGGCTGCGCGCGCACCGCGGGGTGGTCGTCACCTCCGATGCCTTCTATCAAGGGGTCCTCGACCTCGGGTTCGGCCCCCTGTCTCGGGCCGGGGCCCTGGCGGTGGAGATGGAATGCGCCGCCGTGTTCTGCGTGTCCGCCCTGCGGCGGGTCCACGCCGGCGCCATCCTCGCGATCGACGGGGACGCCCGGAACGCGGCGGCCGGAGCTTACGATCCCCATCGGGAGGTGGTGATGGAGGCCGTCTCACGGGAGATCGATTGCGCCCTGCAGGGGATCCTGCGACTGGCCCGACGACAGGGGATTTGAAAAGTCCACCTAAAAGAGGCTAGAATTCGAGATCAACGCAACGGAACGACCTTGCACGGCGCCGGGCGCTGGGTGGGCGTTCAAAAGGAGGGAACAGCATGAAAAGGTTGGGCACCCTTATCCTAGCGGTGTTGATCGTCAGTTCGTTGGTGGTGGGTCTCGGATTTGCCAAGACTCCTCCGAAGATCGGTCTCATCCTCGCCACTGGAGGCCTCGGCGATAAGTCGTTCAATGACCAAAGCTTCAAGGGAGCGTCGGACGCGGCGGCGAAGATCGCGGCCCAGTACGGCGTGACCGTCGACGACGTCCTCGACTACGTCGAACCGAACGATGTCTCCGAATACGAAGGGTATCAGCTCCAGTTCGCCGACTCGGGAGACTACGACATCATCGTATGCATCGGCTTCGACCAGGCGTCAGCCCTGGAGACGGTCGCTCCCCAGTATCCGGATCAGAAGTTCGTGATCGTCGACATGGTCGTCAATCAACCCAATGTCGCCTCGGTCGTCACCAACGACTGGGAGGAGGCATTCCTCGTGGGTGTCGCCGCCGGCTACCTGACCAAGACGAACATAATCGGGTTCGAGGGCGGAATGGAGATCCCGCTGATCATCGGGTTCATGAAGGGCTATACCCAGGGGGCGCAGTGGGTGAACCCCGACGTGAAGGTGCTCGTCCGCTACGTCGGCGAATGGGCGAACCCGACCCTCGGGGCCGAGTTGGCGCGGGAGATGTACAACGCCGGCGCTGACTACATCTACGGTGCGGCCGGGAAGTCCCACCTCGGGGTGTTCACCGCCGCGGAGGAGAATCCCAACTGGTATGCGTTCGGAACCGACGTCGACCAGGCGGCGACCGCTCCCGAGCACGCCGACGTCATCGTCGGAAGCGGGTTGAAGCGCGTCGATCTCGCCGTCGAATCGCAGATCATGCGAATGGCGAACGGAACGTGGAAACCCGGGATCTACAGCTACGGGATTCACACCGAGTTCGGCTTCGGAACCGGGATCGCGATCGGCCAGCTCGACGTCAACGACTACATCAGGAAGAGCGCCTCGGAGGTAAAGGTCCCCTGCGAGCTGATCCTGAAACTGGTCGAGGCGGCGAACGGGATCAAAGACGGTTCCATCGTCATCGAGCACTGATTCGACCAACGGATCAACCAAGGCGGATCGATGCCTGAGTTCGCGGTGGAGATGCGGGGGATCGTCAAGCGGTTCCCGGGCGTCGTCGCCAACGACGGGATCGACTTCGCCTTGGATCGCGGAGAGATACACGGTCTTCTCGGCGAGAACGGCGCCGGGAAGACCGTGCTCATGAGCACCCTGTACGGCCTGTACCGGCCGGACGCGGGTGAGATCCTGATCAACGGAAAACCTGAATCTAACTACGGCCCGGCGACGGCGATAAAGCTCGGGATCGGGATGGTCCATCAGCACTTCATGCTCGTCCCCCGCCTTACCGTCGCCGAGAACATAATGCTCGGTCAGGAGCCGGTCCGGTCCGGCCTGTTCATCGACCGGGATACCGCGGTGCGCAGGATCGAGGAGTTCTCCAATCAGTACGGCCTCCCGGTCGATCCGGTCGCGCGCGTCGAGCAGCTCCCGGTCGGGGAGCAGCAACGGGTCGAGATCATAAAGGCCCTGTACCGCGGGGCGGACACCCTGATCCTCGACGAGCCGACCGCCGTCCTCACCTAGCAGGAGGTCGAGCATCTCCAGGCGGCCCTCCGCACCCTGAAGGGGGAGGGGAAGTCGACCGTCCTGATCACCCACAAGCTCCGCGAGGCGATCGAGATATGCGATCGGATCACGGTCCTGCGCAAGGGAAAGGTGATCGGGACCGTCCGCGCCGATGAGACGAACGAGCGGGAGCTCGCGGAGATGATGGTCGGCCGCGACGTGGTGTTCACCGTCCGGCGGACCGAGGTGAAGGGGGCTCCGGAGCCGGTCCTCAAGGTCGTGGACGTGCAGGCCGTGGACGACCGGGGGCTGCTGGCCCTCAAGGGCGTCTCGTTCGAGCTGCGAAAGAACGAGATCCTCGGGATCGCCGGGGTGCAGGGGAACGGGCAGGCCGAGCTCGCCGAGGTGTTGACCGGTCTTCGCCCCGTGAAGAAGGGCTCGATCTCGCTCGACGGCCTCGAGCTGACCGGAAAGACGGCGCGCGACTTCATCGACGCCGGGATCGCCCACATCCCGGCCGACCGGCATCTCCGCGGGCTGGTGATGGACTTCACCCTCCGGGAGAACGCGATCCTCGGCCGTCAGCGCGCCCACGAGTTCGCCCCAAGCTGCTTCTGGCAGGACCAACGGGCGATCACGCGCTACACGGAGCGGATCGTTCGGGAGTTCGGGGTGAAGACGCCGTCGGTGCACGTCCTGGTGCGGAACCTCTCCGGCGGAAACCAGCAGCGGCTGATCGTCGGGCGGGAGTTCTCCAAGGGACCGCGCGTGATCATCGCCGCCCAGCCGACGCGTGGCCTCGACATCGGGGGGATGGAGTACGTCCGCGAGCAGCTCCTCGCGATGCGGGACCACGGCGCGGCGGTCCTCCTCATCTCGATGGACCTCGACGAGGTGATGATGCTGAGCGATCGGATCGCGGTCATCTACGAAGGGAGGATCGTGGCGATAAAGGACCCGGAGACGACCGACCGCCGCGAGCTCGGGGAGCTGATGCTGAGCGGGTCGAGAGCGCAGGCCGGAGGTGAGATGCGTTGAAGCGGAGCGCACTCCTCCTCAAGGGCTCTTCCCTGGCCCATGAGCTGGGGATCACCGCCCTTTCGATCCTCCTCGCGTTCGGGATCAGCGCGTTCATCATCTGGGCCGCCGGATTCTCGGTGAGCGCCGTGTTCATCAACCTGTGGAAGGGGGCGTTCGGCGGGAAGCTCGCCCTCGGCTCGACCCTGACCAAGTCGACCCCGATCATCCTCACATCGCTGTCGTTCTTGTTCGCGTTCCGGGCCGGGCTGTTCAACATCGGGGCGGAGGGGCAGCTGTACATCGGAGCGATCGTGGCCGCGGTGGTGGGGGCGTACCTCAACCTGCCGGTCGGGCTGCACGTGTTCGTCTGCCTCCTCGCCGCTGGCCTCGCCGGTGCGTTCTGGGGGTGGATCCCCGGGTATCTGAGGGCGAAGCGGGGGGTGAACGAGTTCGTCTCCACCATGATGCTCTCCTATGTGGCGATCGGGTTCACCGACTATCTTGTCGCCCCGCGCGGTCCGCTTCACGACGCAAAGTACTGGGCGAACCAGACCGCCAGGATCGCGTCCACCGCCGCCCTCCCCCGGATCATGAGGCCGACCCAGGTGTCGGTGGCTCTGATCATCGCCGTATTCTTCGCGTTCGTGGTGTGGTATTACCTGTTCCGCACCCCGGCCGGGTACGAGCTGCGCAGCGTCGGGCTGAGCCCACCGGCGGCGGAGTACGGGGGGATAAGGATCGAGCGCAAGTTGATCCTCGCCCTCAGCATCGCCGGGCTCCTCGCCGGGCTCGCCGGGGCGGGGGAGGTCCTCGGAACACACTTTAGATTCATCGGCCGGTTCTCGCCCGGTTACGGCTGGGACGGGATCGCGGGAGGGCTGATCGCGAGGGCTCATCCGATCGGGGCGATATTCGCCGCGCTTCTGATGGGGGCGCTCCGAGCAGGGGGGATGCAGGTGCAGCGCTCCGGAGCGGCGCCGGGGGACATCGCCGCCGTCATCCAGGGGCTGGTGATATTCTTCATCATCGCCCCGACCCTGATCCGCGTCCTCATCCGCTGGAGGAAGAGATGAGTCCACTCGGCGATATCCTCACGATCCAACTCGTCCTCGCCACCCTCAGGCTGGCGACCCCGATCGCCCTCATCGCCCTCGGTGAGACGTTCTCCGAGCGGGCCGGGATCATCAACGTGGGGGTCGAAGGGACGGCCGTCCTCGGCGCGCTCGTCACCGCACTGGTCTCCTACTTCACGGGAAGCCCGTGGATAGCCCTCATCGCCGCCATGGTCGCCGGGGGGCTCGCCGGGGCGTTGCACGCCGTCTGGTGCATCCGCTTTCAGGCGAACCACGTCGTCTCCGGGATCGGGATCAACATCCTCGTCGCCGGCCTCGCCCTGTTCATCACGAGCTCGGTCTGGGGGTGGCGCGGTACATCCGCCTCGGCCCCCATGATCAGCACGTGGTACATCACCACGGCTGCATTCCTGATCATCTTCGCCTCCCAGGTCTTCATGTTCCGGACCAAGTGGGGGCTACGCCTGCGCGTTGTCGGGGAGAAGCCGGAGGCGGCGGACACCGCCGGGATCGACGTCCACCGTACGCGCTACATCTACACGATCTTGAACGGGGTCCTGTGCGGCCTTGCCGGGGCGTTCTTCTTCAACAGCGTCGGGAGGTTCACCTCCGGGATGGTCGGAGGGCGGGGGTTCATCGGGATCGCGGCGATGGTGATCGGGAACTACAGCCCGATCGGCGGGCTCGGGGCGGCGCTTTTGTTCGGGTTCATCGACGCACTGCAGATGCGCCTGCAGAGCTACATCCCGAGCCAGTTCTCGATCATGCTCCCCTACCTGATAACCGTGATCGCGCTCGCCTTCTTCATCCGGAAGGCGAACGTCCCCGCCGCCCTCGGAAAGCACTACGTGAAACAATGATGAGAGAAGACAGGCTTCCAAGCTTCGACGGAGTCTTCGCCCCGGTCGTCTATCGGGACGGGGGGATCGACATGGTCGATCAGACCGCCCTCCCGGAGAGGACCGTCGTCCTCCGGCTGACCGAGGTCGCGGAGGTGGCGGAGGCGATCAGGACGATGAGGGTCCGCGGCGCACCGGCGATCGGGGTCACCGCCGCGTACGGGCTGGTCCTCGGCCTGGAGAGGGGTGAGGATCTAATCCGGGTGGCGGATACCCTCCGGGGGACCAGGCCGACGGCGGTCAACCTGGCGTGGGCGATCGATCGGATGCTCGAAACGTTCGAGAGGCGTAAGGACGAATCCGCGGCCGATCTCCGCGCGGCGATGCTCGCGGAGGCGCGGAGGATCCACGCGGAGGACATCGCGGCAAACCGGGCGATCGGCCGGTACGGGGCGGATCTTCTTCCCAACGATGCCAGCGTGGTCACGATATGCAACACCGGGGCGCTCGCCACCGGCGGGTACGGGACGGCGTACGGGGTCCTCCGTGCGGCGCATGAGGCCGGGAAGCTTGCGATGGTCTACCCGTGCGAGACGCGCCCGCGGCTGCAGGGGGCGCGGCTGACGGCCTGGGAGCTCCTCCGGGATCGTATCCCGTTCAGGCTGATCGTCGACGGGGCGGCCGGGGCGCTGATGGCGAAGGGGAAGATCGACGCCGTCCTCGCCGGGGCCGACCGGATCGCGGCGAACGGCGACAGTGCGAACAAGATCGGGACCTATCAACTCGCGATTCTTGCCCGTCACCATGGGATCCCGTTCTACATCGTCGCCCCCACCTCCACGATCGATCCCGACACGCCGGACGGGGCAAGGATCGAGATCGAGCAGCGGAGCGAGGATGAGGTCCTCGCCCCGTACGGGTGCCGGTTCGCTCCCGAGGGGGCGGCGGCTTGGAACCCGGCGTTCGACGTCACCCCGGCTGAGCTGATCACCGGGATCGTCACCGAGCGCGGGGTGTTCCGTCCGCCGTACCGGTTCGAGGAAGGGAGGGGATGATGGGGGCGTACGGACTCCCCCGCCGCCTTGTTGAGGCTGCCCGGGCGATGGCGCAACGGGGGCTCGCGCGTGGAAGCTCGGGGAACGTATCCGCCCGGATCGAAGGGGGGATCTTGATTACAGCAAGCGGCGTCCCGTATGAGAGGCTCTCCGAGGATGGGATAGTCGAGATCGACTTCGAGGGGAAGAAGCGCTCCGGTGAAGGGGAGCCCTCGTCCGAGTGGAGGATGCACGTGGAGATCTACCGGAGGAGGAGGGACGCAGCCGCGATCGTTCACACCCACTCTCCGTATGCCACCGCGGCGGCGATCGCCCTTAAATCTCTTCCGATCGTGCACGATGAGGGTAAGATCCTGTTCGGCGGTGAGATCCCCGTCTCCGAGCACGCCCCTCCTGGAACGTGGGAACTGGCGAGGGCGGCGGCCGACGGGCTTGGCGCTGGGAGTGCCGTGCTCATCGCCCGCCACGGCGCGGTAACGGTCGGGGATACGCCGGAGGAGGCCCTCTCCCTCGCGGAGAAGGTAGAGGAGATGGCGCAGCTTTTCTGGCTGAGCCGGTTCTTGGAGGAGGAGCATGTCAAGCGACGCTGAACGCGGCTTTGAGAAGATAAATTGGGCGCGAACGCATATGCCACTGAACGCCAGGATAAGGGACAGGTTCGAGCGGGAAGAGCCGTTCTCCGGGCATACGATCGGAGTGGCCCTCCACCTCGAGGCGAAGACGGCGAACCTGATCCTCACCCTTCACGCCGGCGGGGCGGAGTTGTACGTGATCGGGAGCAACCCCCTCTCCACCCAGGA
>JAJRTG010000102.1 GCA_024278395.1 Fidelibacterota bacterium
AACTCCGCCAGCTCCCGGGTGACCGTCCCCAACCCCGGCCCGATCTCCAGGACCGTCTCCGGTTCGGCGCGCTCGACCTCGGACACGATCCGGGAAAGGACCTCCCGATCGACGAGGAAGTTCTGCCCGAGGCGCTTGCTCGGTCGAATCCCGAGCTCACGCAGCCGGGAGACGACCGCGCGCGTACCGACCAGATCAGACACCGGCCTTATCTTTCAACCACCCGGTAACCGCCTGGGGGACCCGGGGATCGAGGGGGGAATCCAGGTGTCGATAGGTCAGGTTCGGTTCCTCGGGATGATAGCGCATCAGGTGGTTCAGATCGGGAAGGAGCTCCACAGTGACATCGCCGTTCCCCGCTGCGGAGAGCGCCTGGGAGAGGAGGGCGGCCTCGGCGGAGGGGACCTGAAAGTCCTTCTCCCCCTGGATGATCAGGACCGGGCAGGCGACCTTCCTGATGGTGGCGATCGGGTCATGGTGAAAGTGCTCCCGCAGCCAGGAAAGGGACGTGGCTGTGATCTCCCGGTAGGCCTCCTGGGTGAGCCACGGCATCGCGGCCCTCAGCTCGTCGAACGTGTAGTCGGACCATTCGCCGCGGCTTCCTCGGACAAACTCCAGGTACTGATCCTCCTGCTTCAGCGCGGACTGCACCTCTTCGTCGGTCTTACCGGCGGCGCGGTTCATGGCCTCGATCTGGCGGCGGATGATGTAGTCGAGTGGATGGGCGGGGGCGGCGAGGAGGACGAGCCCCGCGATGCCCGGGTCATCCGCGGCGAGCATCGGCCCGATGATCCCCCCTTCCGAGTGTCCGAGGATGAAGATGCGGGTCGGATCTATCCCGGGAAGCGTCTTCAGGAACGAGAGAGCGGCCCGGGCGTCGGATACAAGATCCGTGAGGGAGGCCGTCTTGAAGTCACCTTCACTCTTTCCCACCCCACGCTTATCGTATCGGAGCGACGCAAAACCGGCCTCAGCGAGCTCATGAGAGAGGTAGCCGAGGACGTTCGATCGCAAGCCGGGCATGTTCTCATCACGATCGACCGGACCGGACCCCCCTATCAGCAGCACCGCTGGGACGGGCGTCCCCCCTTCCCCGGGCCGGGTCAGGGTCCCAGACAGGGTGACTCCGTCGCTGACGAACGTCACCTCCTCCTCCACTCCCATTGGAGCAGAGGCGGCCCCTTTCTTCGAAGGGCCCGGGGAGATCCCGTCGGGGAACAACGTGGCGTTGTACGCGGTCGTCCCCTGCGCCGGGTTGAACAACCCGGCCAGCCATCCCTTGTATGTGACGATGGTTATCGTGATGTCTCCCAGCGTCAGGACGTAGCGCTTCCCGTCGTACTCCTTCCCGCCGGAGTCGAACACCACGCTGTTCGGTCCGTCCAAGTGGGCGGGGATGGAAAGGAGCGCCTGCGGCACAACCGCGGTGAAGTCGCGGTCGAGCTTCTCCGTCTCCGCCGCCAGCAGGAGGAGCTGGTACTGACTTACCAGGTTGTTATCGAGGATGAACGTATCGGCGCGATCCGGGATATCCCGCGTACGAACCTGGTCGTCGGTTCGCACCTCCATATATAGACCGTTCCCCCGCGGCTGGGCGGAAACGATCTGAGAGACAGATTGGGTATCGATCCCCAACTGATAGAACGACAGGGAAAACCCGGGCGTGAGCTGGTACTGCTGGGCTAAGGTGACCTCCTTTTCCCCTCGCTTGAGTTTCGCCTGCGAGATGAGGATGTAGCCCTCCTTCCGCGTGTAGACGAGGGTGTAGTCCTCGGTTAGGATCCTGTTTCCATTCTGTTTGACGACGAACCGGCCCATCCCGAGGAGCTTCTGGGCCGGGGGGAGAGGCTCGTGCCGGGCCGGATTGAGGTACATGAACGCCAAGATCCCTGCGATCAATGCCAGGACGATCAGGATCGTCTTCGTCATCTTGACCCCCTCACTTCCAGCGGGTAAGGATCTGCTCGCGCTGGAAGAGCTTGATGGCAAAGTATAGCACACCTGCACCCGCGACGATCAACACCATCCCCTCCAGCCCCACAAGCCACAGGCTGACGAGCGTCTTGCGGCTCGAATAGACGATGAGGGGGATGATCCCGGGCAGCACGGCGAAGCTCGAGAACTGGTAAGCGGCACGCGCGTCGGAGGCGCGGGAGGAGACGAGCATCGTCACCCCGACGGAGAAGAGGGCCAGAAGCGGAGAGAGCCCGAAGATCGCCGCTATCCACGGCGGGGTGAGGACATGGGGCGGGATCTCGCCGACAAGGAGGCGCGAGACACCGAGGAAGACCCCGAAGCTTACCCAGGTCATGAGAAGGGCGGGGAGCACGCTCGCCAGCGCCTTGCCCAGGAAGAGCTCGAGGTCGGTGATCGGGGTCGCCAGAAGCGGCTCCAGGCTTCCCTGTTCCTTCTCCCCGACGATCGAATAGACCGCTATCGCAAGCGGTATGATCGCCGGGAGGATGAGGAAGTACATGAGCGCCGTGTTGAACAGGGCGACCTGCGCGATAGGGCTTTCCATCCCCTTCCCCTGATAGACCATGGCGAGCGCGGCTCCGACCATGAACAACGGGAGGAAGACCGCGCCGAACAGGACCATCCTGTTGCGCAGTGATTCGCGCCATTCCTTCACCAGAATCACGTTAATCCGCCGCATGATCCCCCTCCATCAGGCTCAGGTACAGATCTTCCAACGAAACCTTGAGTTCGCTTACGAATTGAACCTTCGCCCCCAGCTCGACCAGCCGCTTGACCAGTATAGGGTTCTCCGTCTCCGGATCGGAGAGGGAGACGATGAGCCTGTTATCCACCCGCTCGATCTTCTTGATGAACGGGAGCCCCAGCGCCCCTTCGATTCCCACGGGCGGATCAGCGAGCTGGATCACCGTCCTTCGCCCGTACAGTCGTTCCTTCAACTCCTGCGGGCGACCGACGGCGATGAGCCGCGCCTTGAACAGGGCGATGCGGTCGCATAGCCGGTCCGCTTCATCGAGGTTGTGAGTACACAGGAAGATCGTCCGCTCGTTGGTGCGCAGGGTCTCGATCAGGTCGCGCACGACCTTTGCCGCCTCCGGGTCGAGGCCGGCCGTCGGCTCGTCGAGGAACAGGATCTGCGGTTCGTGCAGCAGCGCCCGCGCGATCGCGAGCTTCTGGCGCATCCCCTTGGATAGCGTGCCGGCCAGGTCGTCCCGCCGGGGCCACAGCCCGAACAGCTTCAAGTAACGCTCCGCCTGTTTTCGCGGTGAAGGAACCCCGTACAATCTCGCGAAGAAGAGCAGGTTGTCGAGCACCGAAAGGCGCTTATACAGGCCGGGGGTCTCAGTGAGCACCCCGACATGCTGGCGGATCGCTTGATTGTCCTTGCCGAGCGTGTATCCAGCCACCTGAGCCGTCCCGCCGCTCGGGGAGATCAACGCCGCGAGCATGCGGATCGTGGTCGTCTTCCCCGCTCCGTTCGGCCCGAGAAAGCCGAACACCTCACCCTTCTCGACCTCAAGATCGAGCTCGTCCACGGCGGTGATCACTCCGAATCGACGTGTCAGTTTGTATG
>JAJRTG010000103.1 GCA_024278395.1 Fidelibacterota bacterium
ATCGTATGGCTGAAGCTCCAGTTCCTTGCGATGGAGTACGAACGCAAGCCGGCGCTCCTGTTGAACCTGCTTGACATCACCGACCGGGTCCGCGCCGAGACCCTTCTCAAGGAGAAGGCGTTCCGCGATCCGCTCACCGGCCTGTTCAACCGTAACTACTTCGACGAGACGATACAGCGGGAGCTGCGGCGCTCCCAGCGCTACAAGCGCCCGTTCACCCTTATGATGACCGATCTCACCGGGTTCAAGCGGGTGAACGACCGGCTCGGGCACCAAGCGGGGGACCAGATCCTCCGGGATGTGGCGCAGATTGTGCAGGAGCAGATCCGTGAGAGCGACTGGGTGATCCGCTACGGCGGGGACGAGTTCCTCGTCGTCCTCCCGGAGACCGGGGTGCGGGTGGAGGCCCTCGCCCAGCGGCTCCGCCGCAGTATCGCCGAATGGGCGGCGACCCGCATACCTGAGGTAGGGCTGGGGATCGACATCGGCTGGGCGACGTGGACCCCGGAGAGCAACCTGTCGCTCTCCCGTCTCCTCCAGCTCGCCGACGCCAACATGTACGCCGAGAAGGGATCGCGGCAGGACACGAGCGGCTGAGGACTCGATCGTTAAACAGGGGATGGGCCTCTCTCGTCTTCGCCCCTCGGTCATTGAGCTGGCGGAGGGGGCGGGATTCGAACCCGCGGAGCCTCGCGGCTCGCCGGTTTTCAAGACCGGTGGTTTAGTCCGCTCGCCCACCCCTCCGACCCGATTATACTCGATCGAAAATCGCTTTCTCTATCGTCCCGCCGCCGAGGAGGCGGTCCCCGTCGTAGAGTGCGACGATCTGTCCCGGGGTGATCGCCCGTTGCGGCGTGTCGAACCGGACGGCGAATCGATCATCGGAGAGCGGGTGGAACGTGCACGGAGCGGCGGAGGAGCGGTAGCGGATCTTGGCAGAGAGCTTCGCTCCCTCTTCCGGTGGGGTCCCAGAGATGAAGCTCACCTCGGATGCGATCAGCCCGGGTGCGTAGAGATCCTTTTCGCTTCCCACGATGAGTGCGTTCTTCTCCGGGTCGATCCCGACGACGTAGAGCGGGGCGGCGGCCGCGATCCCGAGTCCGCGGCGCTGGCCGATCGTGTAGCGGAAAAGCCCTTTGTGCTCACCGAGGACGCGCCCCCGACGGTCGATGATCGGACCGGGGGCCAGATCCTGGTTCGAGAAGAGGAAGTCGAACCTTCCATCCACCGTGAAGCACAGGTCTTGGCTCTCGGGGAGCCGGGCGGCGTGGAGGTGGTGGGCGCGGGCGAGTGCGAACACCTCGGCTTTCCTCATCCCGCCCACCGGGAAGAGGAGCCGTTCCAGGTCGTGCGCGCTCAGCCCGTAGAGGAAGTAGGACTGGTCCTTCTTAGGCTCGATCCCGCGGTGGAGTTCCGGTGCCCCGCCCTCCCCTCGGACGATCCTCGCGTGGTGCCCGGTGGCGACGAAGTCGAACCCGTGTTTTTCAGCGTATTCGAATGCAAGGGGGAAGCGGAGCAGCCGGTTGCAGCGCCCGCACGGATTCGGGGTCTCCCCGCGGCGATAGCGGGATATGAAATCCCGCAGGACCCTCTTGTAGAACTCGGCGCTTGCGTCGATCGTCCGATGCGGGATCCCGAGCTCCGCCGCGGCGAGCGCCGTGAGGTCGAGCGAGCAGCACTTGGTCCTGCCCTGATAGTCCGGGGCGCCGGGGAACGACCAGAACCAGAAGGTCAACCCCTCCACTTCGTAACCCGCGGATTTCAGGAGGAACGCGGCGACGGTGCTGTCCACCCCGCCGCTCATCAGGACGAGGACCCTCCCCTTCACCCCGACGACTCACCCTCTTTGGGGACCACGCAGATGAACTCGAGCGGCCCTTCCCCCGCGTTTACGAACCGGTGGGCTTCGTTCGGTGGGACATACACGAAGTCCCCCGCGGAGACGGACTTCTCTCCGTCGGCGGTGTGCACCGTGCAGTCTCCGCGCACGATGAATACCTCGTGCTCCCAGGGGTGGGTGTGGTAGGGGGTCGCCCCGCCCGCTCCCAGGGTGAACAGGCGCATCACGAAGTTTTGGGCCCCCTCGGCCGGCCCGATGAGAACCCGCTTCTTGACGTGGAAGATCGTCTTTCCGTCGTGCAGGTCGAGCAGAGGGACGTCCGCGCTCTTGCCGGTGATGACCATTCAGACCTCCTTCGCTATAGCGTGGAGACGATCAGCGGGACGAGCATCTCGTCGCGCGTGAGCCCGCCGTGCATCCCCTTCAGCTTGACCGCGTCCTTGTACGGGTGAAGGATCGCCGCGTTCCCGGTCGATACGACGATGAGATCCCCGATCCGATCGTGCACCTCGTCTTTCACCGTCCCGATCCCGAACAACCCGCTCGAAAGCGCGGTCTCGGAGTCGATCGCCACGAGCCCCCCCGACAGGTGTTCGTCGATTGCCGCCAGCACCCGCTTCCTCGTCCCCTCGCGCAGGTAGAGGTAAGAGGCCCGCGGCTCGCCCACCGGCGGGAGGATGAGTCCGTGTTCGAGCTCTGGGATGTGGAAAATGTCGTGATAATCTGACTCCCGCATCGGGACGAATCCGTGGTCGGAGGAGATGATGATCAGGGTGTCCTTCACCCTGCCGATGAGCTCGCGCCCGATCACCGCGTCGATCGCCCGCAGCTCCGCGGTGAACTCCTCGGTCCACGGACCGTAGGTGTGCGCGATCGCGTCGGTCCCCCCCCAGTACAGGCTCAAGAACATCCTTCCTTTCGTGCTCTGCAACAGGCGCCGGGCGAGGACGAGCATGTCGGAGAAGTTCACCACCGGATGGAGCCTCTCCTTCCCGTCGTAGATGATCGACGAGAGCCCGCTCTTGGCGATGTATTTTCCGAGCAGGATGTGGGACTCCACTCCGGCCCGTCTCAGATGGGCATAGATGGTGGGGGCCCCGAGGAAGTTGTTCGCGTCGATCCCCGCTTCGAGGGCCGAGTCTCCCTCTCCGTTTCCCAGGAGCGAGAGCCGGATCATGTTCGTTATCGCGGATGTCTCCCGCAGGTACAGACGGTACCCGACCATCCCGTGCTCCTGTGGGGTGAGCCCGGTGCTGTAGCTCGTAAGCGCGCTTACCGTCGTCGGCGGGAAGACCGAGGTGATCGGGATCATCGTTCCGGAGTCGATCAGACGGTGTAGGTACAGGTCCGGATACTCGGCGAGGAGCCGTTGCAGGTGGTCGTACCCGACCCCGTCGAGGACGAGGAGGACGACCTTCTCGACGCCCGTTTGGATGGCGTGTCTCACCGCCGCGTGCACGGCCTCGGCGCGGCTCACCCCATCCCCGAATACGGTCCGGACCAGCCCGGGGACGGCGACGATCGAGTACCCGCCGTAGTCGGGGATCACCGCGCTTACGGGAAGGCCGGAAAGCTCACGAGGAAGAAGCTTCTCTTCGATGTTTTCCATAACGCTATTATAGGCCCTCGTCTCACCGATTGAAACGCTCCGCGTTCTGCAGGGCGCACTCGTGCCGGGTGATGAACTCCGAAAGCTCATGCAGGCTCTGGATGTCCCCGTTCTCGCCGGTTCTGTCGATCAGGACGGGAACGAGCCCGGCGGCACGGGCCGCGGTTACGTCGTCCGGCTGATCCCCCACGTAGTAGCCGCGGTCGACCCCGATCTCCCTCTTCATCTGCAACAGCAAGTCCGGAGCGGGCTTGGCGACGGCCAGCTCGTCCCAGTTGTGCCCCCTCCCGATCCACAGGCGGAATAAGCGGTCGAGGGAGAACTTCTTGACCACCAGATCGACGATTTCCTGGGGGGAGTTGCTCACGATCGCCAGGGGATAGTCCCGCGCCAGCTCCTCCAGGGCGGCCACGTCGGGGAACGGGGTCACGCGTCCCGACTCGATCGCCGCGAGCTTGCCGGCGAGATAGTTGTGCTCCCTTTGCGCCCACAGGGTCTCGATGTCCGGGATCCCGAACTCGGCGCAGAACCTCTTCCCATCGCGGCGCAGGCTTGAGATGTAGAGGCGTTTGGCGTTCTCCTCCGTTTCCGGGATCCCGAAGTCGCGCAATGTCTTCATGAACGCCTCGACGATCCAACCCCCTGGGGTGAAGTCGTCCGAGTCGAGGATCACCCCGTCCATGTCGAATCCGATCACCATCTTATTCACTCTGACACCGTCCTTTCTATCTCGAGCCCGTCGGAAGTAAGCCGGTCGATCAACTCCCCGTGCGGGACGCACGTCTCCTGCGGGAGCGCCCCGCGGGAGGTGATCTCCCCCGCTCCGAGCATGTACGCGACCTCCGCGATCGGGAACCCGGTCGTGCGCATCATCGCCGAAAGCCCGGTTCGGGCGTCGTAGCGGTCGATCAGCTCGTAGCGCACGGCGCGGGACTCCCTGTGCGCGCTCACCCGCAGCAGGACCACGTCCGGCTCGTTGAACGACAGTTTCTCCTGGAAGAGCCGCACCGCAAGCTCCCGCGGAACGACCTCCGCGCCGTCGACCGTGCGGGGTTCGAGGTCAAAGAACCCGAGGTCGGCGATCGCCTTCACCTTCTCGAGGTGCCCGGGGTAGCGGATCGTCTTGTAGTCGAGATTCTTGACCCGGGTGCGCATGGTCATCGGGAGGGTTGAGCTCCCTCCGGCGGTGTGGAACGCCTCCAGGTGCTCGTACGGCGGGGAAAACGAGATCTCCTCCAACCCGGTGAGGGACGGGACGGTCTCGGGCTTTCCGTCGCGCAGGATCGTCGCGGCCTCCATGTACTCGTTGATCAGCCCGTAGGGGGAGAAGACGATCTGGTAGTCGAGCGGGGGGCGCGGCCGCTGCGGGAGCCCGCCGACGCGGATCCGCACGGCGTCCGCCCCGCCGTCCAGCTCATCGACCGCGGCCGCGGCGAGCACGTTGACCAGCCCGGGCGCGAGCCCGCAGTCCGGGATCAGCGTGACACCGGCGGCCTTCGCCTTCTCATTGAGCCCGAGCTCTTTGGCGACGATCTCCGGGTTCCCCCCGAGGTCGCAGAAGTGCACCCGCGCCTCCACCGCCGCCTGGGCGAGGGTGAGGTTGAGAAAGTATGGGACGGCGCTGACCGCGACCGTACATCCCTCCATCGCCTCGCGCACCGCGCGGGGGGCGCTCACGTCGAGCCTGAGCGGTGCAGCGCGGCGGTCCCCGAGCCATTCGACGAGCGCCTCAGCCCGCTTCCTTTCCCGATCGGCAATGATGAGCCCGGTGACCTCCCCGTGCCGGAGGAGTCCGTAGGCGATCGCCCGCCCCATCATCCCCGCCCCGAGCAACAAAATTCGCATGATTTCACTCTCCGGTCGATTGGTATCCAGGATTCTATCATCCTCGGGGAGGCGATCAAGCCCCGTCCCTTTTTCGGAAGCGCATTCGCAGGTACAATCTCCCCCACGGGAGGAGGGAAGGATGTGCGGAATCTTCGGGATCGTCACCGCAACCGAGCGACGCTTGGGCGGTATCCTGCTCTCCGCGGGCAGGCGCCTCGCCTACCGCGGCTATGACTCGGTCGGGGCGGCCACGATCGATCGTCCCGGGAGGATCGACCTGCGCAAGGACGTGGGGAAGATCGACGCCGTGAACGCCCGCCTGCACCTCGATGAGATGGAGGGCGAGCGCGGGATCGTGCAGCTGCGCTGGGCAACTTTCGGATCCCCTTCATATGAGAACGCGCAGCCCCACCTCGACTCGGACGGCGATCTAGTCGGGGCGCACAACGGGAACATCGTGAACAACGTGCAGCTGCGCGAGGAGTTCATCAGGGCCGGGATGACCGTGCGCGGGACGAACGACGGGGAGTCCTGCGTGCACGCGGTCGAGCGCTACGTCGATCAGGGGCTTCCGATGACCGAAGCGATCAGGAGAGCAGCACGCGATCTGCAGGGCGACTACGCGTTCGTCATCGCCTCCAAGGACGAGCGCGACGAGGCCGGCCGGCCGGTGATCCACGCGATCAAGATGGGCTCCGGGCTCGTCGTCGGGCTCGGGGACGGGTTCGCCTGCGTCTCATCCGATCTCCCCTCGGTCCTCCCCCTCACGAACCGGATCGTCAGGATCCGCGACGGGGAGATGGTCACCCTGCACCCGGACCGGGTGGAGATCCGCCGGGTGGAGGACGGGGCCCTGATCGAGCGGGAGGTCGAGACATTCACCGAGGGGATGGACGCGGCGGAGAAGGGAGGATACCCCCACTTCATGGAGAAGGAGATCCACGAGCAGCCCAAGGTCGCCGCGGATCTGATCCACCTCCTTACCGCCTCCCCGCACGTCGCTCCGTTCCTCGACGATCTCGAATCCGCGCGGCACGTCTACTTCGTCGGCTGCGGCACGAGCTACCACGCCTGCCTGATCGGGGCCGCCTACTTCAACCGGATCGCCGGGATCCCGGCTGTCGGGATCCTCGCCCCCCAGTTCACCGAGACCATCGCCCGCACCCTGGGCCCGGATGACGCCGTCGTCTTCGTCAGCCAGTCCGGGGAGACGAAGGACGTGTTAAGCGCGGTGAACGCGGCACGACCGCGCGGCGCCCGGATCCTCGGGGTGCTGAACGTTCTCGGCTCGGCCCTGATGCACGCCTCCGACCACTACCTCCCGCTCGCCTGCGGGTACGAGATCTCGGTCCCGGCGACGAAGACCTTCCTGAATCAGGTGATCCTCTTCCTCTACCTCGCCGACCGGCTGCGCCGGGAAGGGCGCCCGATCGATTGGCCCCGCGTTCCCGTGCTGATCGGGGAGACGCTCGCCGCGACGGACGCGGCGGCAAAACAGGTGGCGGAGCTCCTCAATCCGCATTCTGAGATGTACTACCTCGGCTACGGGCTCACGCTCGGGACGGCGATGGAGGGGGCGCTCAAGCTCAAGGAGATAACCTACGCCCACTGCGAGGGGATGCTCAGCTCGGAGTTCAAGCACGGTCCACTCTCCGCGGTGCACGACGGGTATCCGGTCGTGTTCGTGAGCGCGCCGGACGACGCGGCGATGATGGTGAACCACGTGAACGAGGTGACCTGCCGCGGAGGGAGGGCGATCGTCGTTGCGGCGGCCGACGAGCTTCTGGGAAAGAACGCATCCGACTACATCACCCTTCCGGACGCCGGGCATGACCTGACCGCCCTCATCTCGGTCCTCCCCTTGCAGCTCGTAAGCTACTACATGAGCCTCGCCCGCGGGATCGATCCCGACTTCCCCCGCAACCTGAGCAAGACCTTGACCGTGGATTGATGTATCCGGACATCCTCAGCGGCCTTGGAACATCAGCGCCGCCTTGGAGTTGTGCGAGCAGGTGAAGACGACCGCGGCTGTACGGGTTCCGGTGGAGACGGTGGCGTACAGGTCGTAGATTCTGATCTCCTCCCGCTCCAGGGCTTCGGCCACCTTGCACAGGAATCCGACCCGCTCCGGGAGCTCGAGGACCACTACCTCCCGCTCGTCCACGAAGAAACCGGCCCGACGCAGGGCATCACGGGCGTAGGTTTGGGCGCTTGTGATCAGCCGTAGGGTCGCGTCTTCTCCCTCCACCCGCAGGTTGACGGCGAGGATGTTCACCCCCATGTCATAGAAGAGTCGCGAGACCTCTCCGATCAGTTCGATGCGGTTCTCCGTGTGGATCACAAGCTCCCGTTCCAATCGCGCGCTCGGCATTCCGCCTCTCACCTCTCGTGTTGAAGAACACATCTAACTATACTGCAAGTAGCTGCTTTGCGTTAGATCTTTGGGGGGTGGGGATGGGACATCGGCTACGTCCTCAAGGGCGCTTTTCACCTTCCAGTTCGTGACGCGCAGCCCGTATCGGGTGTCCGCGGGGCTGTCTTTCCGGGGGTTCGATCGTCTTGATGTTCGGGACTCGTTCAGAATCAGCGTTCTATCGGTCGCTGCACCATCCGACGACCTCTTCCGCCGGGAGCGTGTTGAGGACGTCCTTCGCCTCCGCCCAGCCGCGGCGGGCGGTGATCACCCCGAATCGGAGGAAGTCAAAGTGAGAGGGATCGTGGGCATCGGTGGCGATCGCGATGCGGACTCCGAATTCGAGCGCTCGACGGACGAGCTCTTCGTTGAGGTCGAGGCGGATCGGGTTGGCGTTCACCTCGAGTGCGGTCCCGGCCCGTGCGGCGCGGCGGAAGACCTCATCCCAATCGGCGTCGTACGCCAAGTGTTCCCCGATCTTGCGGCCGGTGGGGTGGGCGAGGATGGAGACGCGCTCGTTCTCCACCGCGCGGATCAACCGGGCGGTCATCGCTTTTCGGTCGAGGTGGAAGTGGGAGTGGATGGAGGCGATCACGATGTCGAGCTCGCGTAGGACCTCGTCCGGGAGATCGAGCGAGCCGTCGGGGAGGACGTTCACCTCGATCCCGGTGAGTACCCGGAACCCGTCGAGTTCTCCGTTCAGCCGGACGATCTCCCCGATCTGCCGGCGGACCTCGTCCGGGGTCAGTCCGGGGATCATCTGCGAGAACTTGGCGTGGTCGGTGACCGCGATGTAGGAGAGCCCGCGCTTCTTCGCCTCCTCGACCATCACTGCGAGAGGAGCCTTGCCATCGGACCAATCGGTATGGATGTGCAGATCACCCCTGATGTCGGAGAGTTCCACAAGCTGGGGGAGGTTCCCCGCTTCCGCTGCGGCGATCTCGCCCCGGTCCTCGCGCAACTCCGGTGGGATGAACGCGAGGTCAAGCCGCGCGTAGATCTCCGCCTCCGTCCTTCCGGCCAGGACCTTTCCCCCTTCGTCGAACAGCCCGTATTCGTTCAGCTTCCACCCGCGGGCGACGGCACGCTTCCGCAGCGCGATGTTGTGCGCCTTGGATCCGGTGAAGTACTGGAGCGCCGCCCCGAACGATTCCTCCGGGACGATCCGCAGGTCGACCTGCAGCCCGCTCGACAGCCGCACCGACGACTTCTTCGGCCCGTGGGCGATGACCTCCTCGACGTCGGGAAGGGCGGCGAACGCCCCCGCGGCCGCTTCCGGATCGGACGCGATTCCGAGGATGTCGAGATCTCCGATGGTCTCCCTCCCCCGCCGGAGCGACCCGGCGACCTCCAGCCGGGTGAACAGGCCGGTCGCGTTCAGACGGCGCCGCAGGTCATCCGCGATCGGATAGGCGTGTCCGAGGAGCATCCGCGCTTCGGTGCGCCGCGCCTCGGCCAGGCCGCGGAGGATCTTCTCCTCCGTCTTTTTCCCCAGTCCCTTGATCTCCCGGATCCGACCGGCGCGCGCCGCCCGCTCCAGGTCGTCCAGGTTGCGTACCCCTAAGGCTTCGTACAGCAGCTTCGCCGTCTTCGGGCCGACCCCCTCCACCCGGGTGAGGGAGTAAAGATCGATAGGGAGCTTCTTCTTCAGCTCCTCGTGGTAGGAGAGCTTCCCTGTTCTTACGATCTCCTCGATCTTGTCCGCGATCGCCTTCCCCACTCCGGGGAGCTCGTTCACTTTGCCGGTTGCGACGAGGTCCTCGATTGGAGTGGAGCACGATTCCACCGCCTGCGCCGCCCGCCGGTAGGCGCGCGGCTTGAACGCCACCCCGTCCAGTTCGAGGAGATCAGCGATTTCGTATAAGATGCGCGCGACCAGTTTGTTCTTCATCTTCCCGGAGCGATCATCCTCCGTTCATCGCGTACGCGCAAGGATCAGGCTTGCGGGGAAGAGGAGGTTTCTATCCGTTTACGCAGCGCCTGCAGTCCGTCGCGGGCCCGCGTCAGGATCGCCGCCACCTCCTCTTTGTCGGCGGGCGACAGCGGGGGCAGTGACCAGAGCGCATTGTGCACCTCCATGAACAACAGGGCGATCCCGCCGAGATCCTTCCCGCTCTCCCCCCATTGGCCGAGGCGGTCGGCGATCACTTCGAGGTCTTGGCGATCGAACGCCTTGGCAAACACGAGCATCGACTCGCGCATATCCTGGAATAGCTTGCGCTTGGCCTCGGTAACTTCGATGTACGTCTCCCGCCCCCTCGGGGTGATCTCCCACCGCTTACTCCCGTCCGGCTCCTGGATCTCAGTGATCAGCCCCTGTTCCTTCATCGTTCCGAGGAGGGGGTACAGCGAGCCGGTGGACGGCTTCCAGAACCCGGTTTCTTCTTTGATCGCCTTCATCAGGCCGTAGCCGGTGTAGCGCGCCGTCAGAAGGAGCTTCAGGATGTAGAACTTCAGGTGCCTGCTCTTGCCCCCTTCCATGCGTATCACCTTGCCCTTGAGCTCATTTGGGTATGGCGAACTCATCCGCGGGAATGGCGCCGTTGTATACGTAGTCGATGACCCTTACCTCGATCGTCAGTTTGTCCCCCGCGTAGATGTCCACCGCTATCGGGACGAGAGTGGCGGCGTCGCACCACACCACCTGCTCTTCGCCCTTGCCGGTGAACGTCAATTTGTACGCCTGGTACGTAATCTTATCCTTCCCGTGGTTCCAGGTGAAGGACTGCGGCCCGTCAAGCGCCGAGGCGGTGTAGTCCTTCATGAACGCATCCAGGTCCCGCTCGACGAAGTAGTAGAGGAACCCCATCTCCTCACCGGGGTGACCGGATCTCTCCGTGACCGTCTTCCGCACCGCGCGGTTCAGCGCGGGGAGGTATGTGTAGAGGTGATCACCGTTCAGGATCACCAGTTGACCGACCAGGTTCTTGGGGGCAAGGTATTCGATCCGCATGTTCGCCGGCGGCGCGAACTTAAAGTCGAACTCGATCTCCGCTTTCCGGTCTCCGGTGTAGCGCGTCATGAAGATCGTCGCCTGGAACGTCTGGAGACCGGTTGACGCATCGACGATGTCCTGCAGCGTGACCGTATTCGCGGCCAGTGCGCCGATGCCCAGTAGCCCAATCGTCAGTAAAGTCGCGCACATCGCTCTCTTTTTCATTGTACGTCAGCTCCTTGTGCTTTGTTTTTCAGTATCGTCAGCGTTATCGCCGCGCCGCTTCCGACGAGAAGTGCCCAGAACCCGAACCGGTAGATGTGGGTGTACGCGTTCAGGATGTTGGTCAGGGCGAACAACGATGAAAAGTCGGTCCGCGCCAGGATGAAACCGGCGATGGTCGGCCCGATGATCCCTCCGGTGGTGCGCGCCAGGCTTACGATCCCCGAGGAGACGCCCTCTCGGCCGGGTCCGCCTTCGCGCATCCCGATCACGTTGATCGGCGTCATCAGGCTTCCCAGGCCCATCCCGGCGACGGCGCTCGCCAGGTAGTAGGCGAGCGTGGGGTTGGGAACGGCGGTTATCAGGTAGAATGCGACGGCGGTGGAAACGAGCGAGAAGACGAGCGCCCTCTCCGGCCCGAACCGGTCGCTCGCCGCTCCGGTGAGCCCGGCGGAGAGGATCATCAACGCGGCCATCACGTCGATCGAGTACGCCGCCTGTGTCACCGTGTACCCCAGGAGGACCTGAGCAAAGCTGGGGAGGAACGTCTGGAAGATGAACATCCCGATCCCGCCGAGGACTGATGTGAGGATTACCAATCCGAACACCCGGTTCTTGAACAGCCTGAGATCGATTCCCGGTTCCTCCACGCGGCGCTCGATGACCAGGAATACGATCACCGCGACGACGAAGGCGATGAAGTACGGGAGTACCGCCCACGATCCGAACGGCTCCTCCGCCAATCCCTTGAACAGGAGCATGAACGCGGCGGTGGCTGCGCCGAACGACACGATCCCGCCGACGTCGAGGCTCATCCGCCGTCGAACCCGCAACGTCTCGGGGAGGAGGAACGAGACCACGAAGCCGATGAGGGAGAGGCCGAAGGTCGCGAAGAAGACCGCCCGCCAGCCCAGAGCGGCGTAGATGCCGCCCCCCAGGTTGATCGCCGTCACTACGCCGATCCCGAACGCGGCGTTGATCCCTCCCATCACCAGCCCCTTGCGGGCGCCGAACCGCTCGTAGGCGATCGTTTGGGCGATGGGAAGCGATCCGCTCGCCCCGATCCCCTGCAGGAACCGGCCGGCAAGGACCCACTCAAAGCTCGGTGCGAGCGCGCTGAGCAACAGCCCGATGGCGAAGATCCCCATCGAGGTGATGTACACCGGCCGCCGCCCCACCGCATCGCTCAGCCGGCCGATCAGAGCCATCCCCATGCAGTAGCTGAGCATGAACAGGGTGATGATCCAGATCCCGTACGCTGGGTTGACCCCGAAGATCGCCTGCACGTTCCCGATGAACGGCACCACGATGGTGATCCCCATCGCGCTCAGAAAATTGGTCGCGATGAGCACGAACAACGTCTTCATCCCCTGCATGACCGTTCCTCCAGGGCCGCCTCGGACCGCTGCTATATCGAGATTGATATATCGGATGCGACATAGTACCCGTTCCGGACGCCCCTTTCAAACAGGAGCCCGCCGAAGGAGTTGACAAGGGGAGCGGGATCATGTATTCTGTGATCATCAATCGCTACACAGGAGGTGAGTGACATGACGATGACCGATCTGACCGCTCTAACGATAGCAGGTGATCGCGTTTGTTGTCCACTCGCCTCTTTCTGTACGTTCTGTACGCGCTAGAGACGCGTCCCACTCTTTAGCCCTTTCCTTGGTTTTTCAATCTTCCCGGCCGGCGCTCGGTGCCGGGCAAGGTGGTTTCGTACCCGTAAAGGAGCAGATATGACTATTGCAGGTTCGATTTTGGATTTGATCGGCAGGACTCCGCTCGTGCGGATAAATCGGATGGTCGAGGGGGAGGTTCGGCTGCTCGCCAAGCTGGAATCGTTCAACCCGATGGGGAGTGTCAAGGACCGCATCGCCTGGGCGATGATCAGGGATGCGGAGGAACGCAGCCTCCTCCAACCCGGGAGCATCGTGATAGAGCCGACCTCCGGGAACACCGGAATCGGCCTCGCGTTCGTGTGCGCGGTACGCGGATACCGCCTCGTTCTGACGATGCCCGAGACGATGAGCGCCGAGCGGCGCCGGATCC
>JAJRTG010000104.1 GCA_024278395.1 Fidelibacterota bacterium
CGGGTTCGCCTCGACGATGGTCCCGTCCTGGCCGAAGACGAGGATCGCGTCGGTGGTGGCGGAGAAGATGCTCCGATAGCGGGATTCGCTCTCCTGCAGGGCCTCCTTGGCCTGCTCCCTGATTATCGCCATCGCGATTTGATCGGAGACGGTCTCCAGGACGGCAACATCGTTTTCATCGTAGCAATGAGAATCGGTATAGCTCTGCACTATCACCGCTCCGATCACCCGGTCCTGCAGCCGAAGCGGGACCCCGAGCCAGGCCTTCGACGTCGCCCCCACCGACTTTATCCCGAGCTCCTTCGTCAGCTTTCCGCGGTTTTTCTCCGTGATGAGGAGCGGTAGGCCGTTTCGGATCACGTACGCGGTGAAGGTGTTCGCTGCAACGAACGAGCGGTAGGAGTCCCGCTCATCGACCATGTACGGCATGGTGATCGTATCGATCTTCGGATCGTAGAGGGCGATGCGAAAGTTGGTTGTGTTCATGACCTCGCCGAGGATCTCCCGGATCTTGGGGAATAGGGTGGCCAGGTCCTCCGTCGAGTTCGCCGCCGCGGTGATCCGCTGCAACACCTGTTCCACTTGGCGGATCCGCACCCGGGCGCTTATATCGCGCAGGCTGACCAGCATCCGCTTTTCCCCGCGCAGCTCGATGATCCGCCCGCGGAGCTCGATCGAGACGAGCGTCCCGTCCTTGCGGCGGTTGTGCGATTCAAGAGCTCTTCCCTTGCTGGTTTCGGAATCGATCATCTTGGGGAGGAAGGTCTTCCCCCCCTTCGGGATGAGATCCTGCACCCGCATCCGGGTGAGCTCCTCGCGGGAGTAGCCGAGGAGCCTGCATGCGCTCTCGTTGACCTCCAGGATCCTACCGTCGAGACCCTCCAGGAGCAGGGCGTCGCTCAGCTGCTCGAACAGGGTCCGGTAGAGCTCCTCCCGTTCACGCAACCGAGTGCTCGCCTCCACCTTCGCTGTGACGTCCCGGTTGATCGACACATGGACCCCGGGAAGCGGAAGCGGGGCGATGGTCACCTCATCCCAATAGACGCCCCCATCCCGCCTCTGCTTCTTATGCACGAACCGGACGGTCTCCCCGCGGGATAACCGCTCCTTGAGGGCGGCGAGGGTGAGCGGAGGAGGCTCGGCGCTCAGGTCCTTGACGATGTTCATCCCGACGATCTCATCCTTGCTGTATCCGGTCTGGACGGCCGCCTGTTCGTTGCAGGCGAGGATTCTGCCGGTGTCGGTATCGACGAGGTAGGCAGCGTCCCCGATCCCCTCGAACAAGGACCAGAAGTCCTTTCCGAGGCTGGTTAGGACTTGCTTGAGGTTGCAGTTGTTGCCTCGATCGGGAGAAGCCTTATTTTTTCCGCCCATTTTCAAAACAGAGATTAATGCATAGATTTTCTCATTGTCAAGTCCCTCGCGGCCGGCGGGTGGGTCGGTTATCATTCCCGGCCGAGGGGTGGTGAGCTGATGCGTATAAGTGCGATTCTGTCTTTCTTTTTTATCTTGGCGGTGGTCGGCGCCTGCTCGGCGGCGGATCAAGGAGGGATCCCCTGGGATCAGAAGCGGCCGATTGAATGGTCAGACTTTCTCGGGACCCCGCCCGCCCGGCCGATGGCCGAGGCGGCGATGATCGACATGCGGGTGAGTTGGCGCGTGCAATACCTCGTCTCCTACGATCCCGGCCGGGGGGACTGGCGGGGGGAGGTCACCCCGGAGCTCGTCGAGGTGTCGAACACGATGGATCCCTTCGGTTCGTGGGTCATCTCCAGCAAGGCGGACCGGGCCCTCCTCGACCACGAGCGGCGCCACTTCGACCTGAACGAGGTCTACGCCCGCAGGCTGCGGGCGGAGCTCTCCCGCATCGCCGCGTCCGGACGGAGCGCGGATGAGGTGAAGCGGGTCTTAAAGGAGCGGATAAACGAGACCGCCGACCGCGTCCTCTCGACCCTCGCCGGGATGCAGGAGCTCTACGACGGGGAGACCTTACACGGGACCGACCCATCCGCGCAGGCCTTATGGGGCTCCCGGATCGACGCGTGGCTGGCCGACCCCTGGAGCGCACCGGCCACCGTTGGCGAGATGAGGACGAGTTCTGGTACAATGATCGTTCAAGCGGGGTGAGGTTAAGGCATGGTAAGAGTGAGGTTCGCCCCCAGCCCGACCGGGTATCTCCACGTCGGCGGGGCACGCACCGCCCTGTTCAATTGGCTGTTCGCCCGCCACAACAACGGCGTCTTCGTCCTGCGCATCGAGGACACCGACCGCGAGCGCTCGACCGACGAGTCGATCGCCCAGATCCTCGAGGCGATGCGCTGGCTCGGGCTCGACTGGGACGAGTACTACCGCCAGACCGACCGGACCGAGCTCCACCGGCGCGCGGCGGAGGCGCTGATGGAGCAGGGACTGGCCTACGAGCGGGACGGGGCGTGGTGGTTCCGCGTCCCGACCGAGGGAGAGACGGTCGTGCACGACGACCTGCTCGGCGACGTCGCCTACCCGAACTCCCAGCTCAAGGACTTCGTCATCCGCCGTTCCGACGGGAGCTTCGTGTACAACTTCGTGGTGGTGGTCGACGATTCCGACATGGGGATCACCCACGTGATCCGCGGTGACGACCACCTGAACAACACCCCGAAGCAGATCCTCCTCTACCGGGCGCTCGGCAGGCCCCTCCCGCGGTTCGTTCATCTGCCGATGATCCTCGGCCCGGACCGCACCCGGCTGTCCAAGCGGCACGGGGTGACGTCGGTCCTCGAGTACCGCCGCCGCGGGTTCCTCCCCGAGGCGCTGGTCAACTTCCTCGCCCGCCTCGGCTGGTCGCACGGGGACCAGGAGTTCTTCACCCGCGACGAGCTGATCGAGCTGTTCTCCCTCGAGCACATTGGAAAATCCGCGTCCGTGTTCGACGAGGAGAAGCTCCACTGGCTGAACCAGCAGCACATGAAGGCGGCCGATCCGGAGAGGCTCGTCGGGCTCGTCGCCCCGTTCGTGCGCGCCGAGGGGAAGGTGACGGACGAGATGTGGAACGGGATCGATCGCGACCGCCTTACCCTGGCGGTGGAGCGGCTCCGCCACCGGTGCAAGACCCTGGTCGACCTGGCGCGGGTGCTGGAGATCGTCTTCCCGGTAAAGATCGACCGCGAGGAGGAGATCGAGCTGAACGCCCGCCAGCGGGAGCTGATCGCGGCGCTGGTCGACGCGTTCTCCGGGATGGACGAGTTCACCCCGGAGGCGGTGGAGCGGGCGATGCGGGAGACCCTCGCCTCCCACGGGGCGAGCCTGAAGGACGTGGGGCGCGCCTGCCGGATGGCGGTCACCGGGCGCAGGGCCGGACCGGGCCTGTTCGAGACGATCGCCCTGGTGGGGCGGGATATAACGATCGCGCGGCTGCGCGAGTTGATCAAGGAGTGATAATGAAAGTTCTTTCTTTGGCTGTTCTTATGGTCCTGCTGTCCTTCGTCGTCGGCCTGTCGGCCGAGGCCGAGCTTCAGTACAACGATTC
>JAJRTG010000105.1 GCA_024278395.1 Fidelibacterota bacterium
AGTCCTTGGAATCGACCGGCTTGTTCATGTAGCTCGCCGCACCGGAGTCGTAGGCCTTCACCATGTCCTCCTGCGAGGTGGAGACCGTGAGCACGATCACCGGGATCCGCCGCAGGTGCTCATCGTTCTTGATCTTCTCCAGCACCTCCTGGCCGCTCATCAGGGGGAGCCGCCAGTCGAGCAGGATCAAATCGGGGCGGGGGGCGTCGGCGAACTCGCCCTCGTGGTAGAGGAACTTGAGGGCCTCCTCCCCGTCGTGGGCGAAGTAGAGCTCGCAGTGGGCCCCGCTCTTGCGCATCGCGCGCTTGATGATCATCACGTCGTCCGGGTTGTCCTCGACCACCAGGACCTTGATCTTCTCCGGATTGTTAGGCATGGACTTTCACCTCGTTTCTCACGGTTGCTTGGGGAAGGGTGAAGTAGAAGGTGCTCCCTTTCCCGATTTCCGATTCCACCCAGATCTCCCCCCCATGCTCCTCGACGATCCGCTTGCAGATCGCCAGTCCCGCTCCGGTACCCTCATAATGCTCCCTCGGGTTCAATTTCTCAAATAGACCGAAGATCCGCTCGTGATAGCGGGACTCGATTCCGATCCCGTTGTCCCTCACGAAGAACGTGTGCATCCCGCGGTGGCGTGAGTCTTTCACCCAGCCGACGTGGATCACCGGCAGGGCCTTGTCGTTGAATTTCACCGCGTTTACGATCAGGTTGTGGAAGACCTGCCGCACCTGGATCTTGCTCCCCATCACAGGGGGAAGATCCGGATCGATCTGGAGGTTCACCCCGCGCAGGTCGACCTCCAGGTCCTCCTTGATCTCCTCGACCACCCGCGCCACGGGTACCCGCTCGAACGAGGTGGCGTCCAGATGGATATTGGAGAGATCGCGCAGATCATCGATCAGCTCGCGCATGCGCATCGACGCGTTCTTTAGGGTGTACAGGTACTTCTTCCCCTCTTCGTCGAGCTTGTCTCCGTAGTCCTCCAACAGGAACCCGGTGAATGCCTCCACCGTGTGCAGCGGCGACTTCAGGTCGTGGGAGACGACGCGTGAGTACTCCTCCAGCTTCTCGTTACTCCGCTCGAGGCGCTTCGTCTTCTCGCGCAGCCCCTCCTCCAACCGCTTGAGCTCGGTGATGTCGATGTAGTGGTCGATCCTTCCGCCCTTGTACCGCTCCGTCTCGATCGGGATCGATCTGTACACGAGGACCCTCTCCTCCCGGTCCATCCCGGGACGGACGCGGCAGGTGTAGGAATCGATCCGTTCCCCTTTCTCGATCGCCTCCTGCACCTTCCTCCCGAAGTCCTCCGCGTTCTCGAACACCCCCACGTAGCGGGAGAAGGCGCGCATCGCGTCGATCCCGATCAACCGGTCGCGGTCGATCCCGAAGAAGCGCCCGATCGCCTCGTTCGCCCACACCACCTGGCCCTTGCGGTCGGTGATGATGATCCCGGAATCGAGGGTGTCGACCGCCTCCTCGATCAGGTAGCGGTACCGCGCCTCCGCCTCCATCAGCCGACGCTCGAGCTCCGCCTGCTGGCGCAGGTCGCGCGCCTCCATGATCGCCACCCGTTCGGTGATGCGCGTAGCCCGCAATTCGACCGGGATCACGTTGCGCGTTTGGGAGATGAACCGCAGCTTCACGTCCCGCAGCTCCCCCCGCTCGAACAGGCGGACGAGCTCGGTCTTCATGTGGTCGATGTCCTCGGGGTGGATGTACTCGGCGAGCCCCAAGGACCGCTTGGTCGGGTAGCCGATGGTGCCGCGCGACGCTTCGTTCCGCTTAAGGATCGTTCCCTCCTTGTCGATGAAGTGGAGAATGTTGAGGGAGTTCTCGAAGATCTCCTGCTCGTATCCGCCCTGTAGGGTCTTCGCCCGGCGCCACCGCTCGCGGCGAAGGGCGTTGCGCCGGTTCATCCATCCGATCCCTCCGCCCAGCAGGAGATCCATCGCGAGGAGTCCGGCGATCAGGGTCGGATTGGCGAACCCGATGAACGGCATCCCGATGAGGGCTGTGGCCAGGCCGAGCAAAAGGCCGCCGGAGAGCCGTAGGAACGAGGCCCCGATTATGAGGGGGACGGCGAACACGCCGAATACCAGCCCCGCCGGCCGGTACCAGGAAATATAGAGGAGCACGACAGCAAGAATAGCGATGCTGTACGCAGCGACAACGATGATCGCCCTCTCGACAGGGTTCAATTTCGTCTTCAATGGTGTCCCATCCTCGACTGCCGCCTGGCCCTCCTACGGTCAGCTAAACGCCCATCTAGACTATAGAAACGCTTGACCGCAGCAGAAAGGACACCTGTCACCTGCCGGGGAGACGTTCTTCTTTGACCTAGATGATCAAGTTGGCGTTGAGTTCGACGGAGAACGGCTCCATGATCTTTTGCAGGTAGTCTTCGCGCAGGATCTTGATCTTGCGGCTCTCGATCGCGATGATCCCGCGGCTCTCGAGCTCGCTCAGCGTGCGGATCGCCGTCTTGGACGAGACCCCCGCCATCTCGGCGAGCTCGGCGCGGGAGAGCTCGACCCCGCTCTTCCCGAGCAGCAGGATCAGCCGGGCGAGGCGCTCCTTGCTCGAGGAGTACGAGCGCTCGGCGAGCTTGTTCTGGAACGCCTTCAGCTCCTCGGAGAGGCGCTCGTACAACCGGAAGATCGTCTTCGGATGATGCTCGAGGAAGTAGAAGAAATCCCCCCGTTCGATGAACCCGACCACCACCGGCTCAAGGGTCTTGGCGTAGGCGTTGTGGCTCCCCTTGTCGAAGAGCGTCGTCTCCCCCAGGATCTCTCCCGGCCCGACGATCTTCAGGATCTGGCTCTTGGCGCGCGTGCTCCGCTTGACGAGCTTGACCATCCCTTCGAATACCAAGTAGAAACCGAACGCCGGTGCTCCCTCCTGGAAGATGATCTCCCCCCGCCCGTAGCTGATCCGCCGTACGCTCTTCTTCAGGTTCTCGAGATCCTTGGGTTTGAGGTCGGAAAAGATGCGAAAATCCTTGAGGTCTACCATCCCTTGCCCCCTCTCTTTGCGTGCTGACCGTCTGTCACTTTTTCCCCACCCCCTCATCACCCCTGCCAAGGGGTCAAACGTCCCTCATTGTAACAGATATCACGGAAAAAGCCAAGTCCCTGTGCGGATCTTGCCTTGTCAGGGTAGGAGAAGGTAGGGTAGAATGCAGAAAATGGAGCAGAAAGAGAGAATAGAAGTTGCATTGATCCAGGTTGCCGTTCGGGCGGGGGAGACCCCGTGGGCGCGGGTCGCGGGGCTGCTCGACCGGGCGCGGGGGGCGGATCTGATAGTGCTTCCCGAGCTCTGGGGGGTCGGGTACTTCGACTTTTCCGCCTGGCGGGAGAGGGCCGAGCCGCTCCACGGGGAGACCCTCGAGTTCCTCAGCGCGGAGGCACGGAGGCTCGACGCGTTCATCCTCGGGGGGAGCTTCATCGAGGAGGAGGACGGGCGCTACTACAACACCGCCGTCTTCATCGATCCATCCGGGGATCTCCTCGGGAGGTACCGCAAGCGGCACCTGCTGAGCTACAAGTCGCGGGAACGGGAGATCCTCACCCCCGG
>JAJRTG010000008.1 GCA_024278395.1 Fidelibacterota bacterium
TCCGAGTGGAGGTAGCGCGCCTTGATCCCGAGCTCGACCAGGTACTCGGTCAGGTCCTCGGCCATCCGCTTGGTGAGGGTGGTGACCAGGACCCGCTCCCCGCGGGCCACGACCTTCCTGATCTCCCCCACCAGGTGGTCGACCTGCCCGCGCACCGGATGGACCTCTACCTCGGGGTCGACGAGCCCGGTGGGGCGGATGATCTGCTCCACGACCTTTTCCGAGTGGCGCAGCTCGTACGGTCCCGGGGTGGCCGAGGTGAAGATCACCTGGTTCAGCCTCTCCTCGAACTCGGCGAACGTGAGCGGGCGGTTGTCCAGGGCGGACGGGAGGCGGAACCCGTACTCGATCAGGGTCTCCTTGCGCGACCGGTCTCCGTGGTACATCCCGTGGATCTGGGGGATCGTCTGGTGCGACTCGTCGATCACCAGCAGGTAGTCGTCGGGGAAGTAGTCGATCAGGACCGCCGGCGGCTCGCCCGGGGCGCGGCCGTCGAGGTGGCGGGAGTAGTTCTCGATCCCGGAGCAGTACCCCATCTCCTGCATCATCTCGATGTCGTAGCGGGTGCGCTGCTCCAGGCGCTGCGCCTCGAGGAGCTTTCCCTGGGCGCGCAGCTCCTTCAATCTCTGTTCGAGCTCCTCCTCGATCGACTCGATCGCCCGGCGGGTGCGGGCCGCCGGGGTGATGAAGTGGGACGCCGGGTAGATCCGGACGGAGTCGGCCTCGCGGATCGGGTGGCCGGTGATCGGATCGAGGATCGTGATCCGGTCGACCTCGTCCCCGAAGAACTCCACCCGCACGATCCGCTCCTCGTAGGCCGGGATGATCTCCAGGGTGTCGCCGCGGGCGCGGAACGTCCCGCGGTCGAACGCGACGTCGTTGCGCGTGTACTGGAGCGCGATGAGACGGCGCATCACCTCGTCGCGGTCCATCTCCGCCCCGCGCGTGATCTCGATCGACATCTCCCGGTATGTGTCCGGAGATCCGAGGCCGTAGATGCAGGAGACCGAGGCGACGATGATCACGTCGCGCCGCTCGAACAGGGCCGATGTAGCGGCGTGGCGCAGGCGGTCGATCTCGTCGTTGATCGACGCGTCCTTCTCGATGTAGGTGTCGGTCTGGGGGATGTACGCCTCCGGCTGGTAGTAGTCGTAATAGGAGACGAAGTAGTGCACCGCGTTGTGAGGGAACAGCTCGCGGAACTCGTTCGCCAGCTGCGCGACGAGGGTCTTGTTGTGGGCGATGACCAGGGTCGGGCGCTGCACGTTCTGGATCACGTGAGCGATGGTGAACGTCTTGCCCGTGCCCGTGGCCCCGAGCAGGGTCTGGAACTTAAGCCCGTCCAGCACCCCTTCGGTCAGGGCCTCGATCGCCTTCGGCTGGTCCCCCCGTGGCGTTAATCTATCCGAGATTTGAAATCCCGCTTTCTCTCCGATTCTTGGCATGCTCATCCTAGGCTACATGGTAGTACCTCAGGGGTAAAGGATCAACAGGAAAGGATGCGATGAGCTTGCAGGACTTGCGGGGTTGCCCACTTCAGTGAAGCTTGTGAGCGACGAAGAGGAGGCCGGTGATGACATCTCGAAGCAGTTTCGATCAGGGAAAGTCTAACGCGAGAATCTATCCCGTTGCGGGGTACCGAGGCCGACGGTCCTCAGTCGTACCTCGTGGAGCCACCCGCACCCCTTAAGCGGGCCCCCTTCGGTCGCTATCCGGCCTTCACCGAGAGGCGCACCGTGTCGTCCGACAGGTTTATATCCTCGACGGTGCACGCAGCCGTGATCTTGGCCGAGCTCGCCCAGGTGGGTGTTCCCTCCTTCGACGCGACTTCTATCATTGCCAGACCGTCGCTGTCCGTGGTTACGGAACCGGAAGCGGGGTTGAAGACAACGTACTGGCTGGTGGAAGAGAAGTTCACGGTTACACCGGCCAGGTTCGCATCGGTACCGGGTACGCTCACCTTGTATTCGATGTTGCCCGGTGTCTTTGTGATGGCGCTGGGCACGGTTACGAAAGCGCCGGCGATGGATACCTTCCCCGCGCTTCCGGTCCATGTCCCTATGAAAAAGGCAAGGGTTATGAATCCAGCGGCGGCGATACAGATGATGATAAAGCCAGGGATGCTAATAAACTTTTTCATTTTTCCCTCTTTACGGAGCTAGATTTGTGAACGATATCAGTATAACCACTAAAAACAGTAAAGTCAAATTTACAAAAATCGACGATACTATCAGAAATAATACGCTTCAAAGGGAGGATCAGAACGGGCTTCAGTGTTGTATGCCCTCCATGCACCCCCCTAGCCCTTCGCGTCGCACAGCCGGCGCGGCGGAGTCTCTTTATTGGGTGTCTCCAGCTTGTTGCGGGGGTTACTCCGGCTTGACCGCCCGCACGCTGATGCTCGCGATCGAGCGTGCCGCCTCCGCGACGAGATCGGGGGAGGCCCCGGTCTTTGCGGCGAGGTCGCGGGCGGCGGTTCCGGTGAACAGTGTTTCGATGGATGTCTCGTGTACGACCTCCACCTCTTGGAAGCCGGCGTTCTCTATCGCTTCGAGGTATTCCCGCTTCAGACTCGCTCCCGCGACACACCCGATGTACGCTTCGATGGAATTTCCTATCGATTTCGGGAGGGCCTTCAACAGGACGATGTCCAAGACCATCAGACGCCCGCCTGGCCGGAGGGCGCGGTACGCCTCCTTGAACACCCGAGCCTTGTCGGGCGAGAGGTTGATGACGCAGTTGGAGATCACCACGTCGACGGAGCGGTCGGCCACGGGAAGGTTCTCGATCTCGCCCAACCTGAACTCTACGTTGTCGTAGCCACCGTTGCGCGCGTTCTCTCTTGCCCGATCGATCATCGCCGGGGTCATGTCCACGCCGTTCGCTGCTCCGGTCTTCCCGACAATGTTCGCGGCCAGGAAGCAGTCGATTCCGGCGCCGGATCCGAGATCCAGCACCACTTCCCCTTCTTTAAGGGACGCAAGCGCGGTGGGGTTGCCGCACCCGAGTCCCAGGTCGGCTCCCTCGGGAATGGCCTGAAGCTGACCGTCCGTATAGCCGATCTCCTTACTATCGATCTGCTGTAGCCGGTCATCCCCGGAGTCACAAGCCGGGGAACGGCAAGACCTCCCTTCTTCAGTGATTGCGCCATAGCGCTCCCTTACCGCTTTATGAACGTCTTTCTTCTTCACGTCACAAACCTCCGGTTGATTGCGGTGTCTCCTCCATCAGGGGGCCGAGCACCCCCCGCATCATGCCGGCTAGTTCTTCCGCCTTGGTCAGCAGAAGGCAACAGCTCTTGCCCTCCTTCTCTAAGCTGGTGACCACCAGCTTGTCTCCGGCACGGAGGCCCATCTTCTCCCGGAGCTCCTTGGGGAGCACCATCTGTCCGCGGGCATCGATGCTGACAACGGCCTCCACCTTGCAGCATGCCGGCTCACACGACTGCGTCTTCGTTTCCTTTTCCATCGCCGCCTCCTGTTATCAGAAAAATCAGATACTTCTAATATTAATCATAATCCCGAATAGTTCGATTGTCAAGGTTTTTCTAAGACAAGGCAATGCGCAGACAAGGATTCATTTTCTGATTTTTAGTTCATTACAACGCGACGTCCACGCTAAAGAAAATAAGCTATGTGACTTTCTGTGACCTCAACGTCTCCTGTAATTCAACATACGCGCTTGCATTGCCAAGGCTCTCTCCCAGGCTTATCTTTTATGAGACGAGTCTGGTGCTAGAACATTACGGTTCGAGATGGCATACTTACTTTTCAAGGAAACGATATGGTATGTGAAATGTAGACGCAGCTTACAATCTCTGGTCAGGAGGAACTGAACAATGCCTAAGCTCAACCCTCTTCTTTTGGTGAAGCTTGTTCTGTGGGTGGCTGCTGTTGTGTTTGCTACCTACCTGTTGCAAAGAAGGAAGGTATCTGCTCGGGTGCGGGTGCTCATGCTCGCGGCTGGTGTAATGGTGTTTGGAGTTATATACGGCTTTCTTGTACACGGCGGGCCGAATCCGAGCCCGGTCCTTTCCCTACGCGGGATCCTTTTCTCATTGTTGGCCAATCACTCCGTTGCGCTCCCACTTTTGGGGATGTTAATCGCTTTGCTTGTGATTGGGATCGTCTCTAACAAGGCAATATGCGGATGGGGATGTCAGTTAGGATTGTTGCAGGACCTTTTGTTTCACCTTCCGATGCCCAAATGGAGGCCGCCGTTCTGGTTGAGCAACGGTGTACGGACCCTTGCTTTCCTGGCGCTGATCGGAGGAATAGCGTTGGCTACGTTCGATTGGATTGCTCCGGTCGATCCGTTCATCCTGTTTTCGTTCAAGATAGTTGTCCCTGCGTTGTTGTTCGTTGGCGTAATTCTGATCGCCAGCTTGTTTGTCTATAGGCCGTGGTGTCAGTTTCTGTGCCCATTCGGATTGGTGAGCTGGGTGCTGGAACAGGTTAGCGTACTCCGGCCACGGATCGACAAGGAAGGTTGCTTGGGTTGCAAGCTCTGCGTGGATGCGTGTCCCACCGGTGCGATGGCTGATTTCTACGATGATAAGAAAATCCACGTCGATTGTTTTTCTTGTGGGGCATGTATTGCAGCATGTCCTCGTGAGAAGGTACTAATGTGGCGCGGGCCGAAGAGGGTCCGCCCTCAGGATGGCATAACACCGAAAATAAAATAGATTCCTCCCATATTATATCGTTAATTTTTTGGCGGTTTTATGGTGCATGTTGCGTCTCAGAGCCGGCTACCGATACGGAGGTGGTCGTACAATGGCATTGAGAAGGACGACGATGCTATTCACAGGACTCTTGTTTATCGGTGCGTTCCTGATAGGACTTGTATCGTGTCAGGGATTGGCTTTGAACGGAAACGGGGGACAAGGGAAAGGGAATATTTCTCAAGTGAGTAATGACGGTTCGACCTCGGTGGACCTGTCACAGCTTCAAGCCGCGCTAGAGCAGTTTCCGACTGGAGAACTGGCTAACGCGGAGGAAAAGGGTATCCTCTACGTACGCGAGGAGGAGAAACTCGCGCATGATGTTTACACAACGTTCTACAGCAGATGGAATCTGCCTATATTCCAGAACATAGCTGCCTCTGAGGAGACTCA
>JAJRTG010000106.1 GCA_024278395.1 Fidelibacterota bacterium
GCGGGGGGAACGCCTGCTCGAGAACACCACCAGGGCGTATATATTCCGCATCCCCGCCCGCAGATTGGAGACAGCGGAGCAAATGCTCGATCTACGGTTGTCCGACCTGTCCCGCGCGGTGCGGGAGGCGTACCTGTCCCGCGCCCGGAGGCTGGAACTCTTCACGGAGAGGCTCCGCCTCGTCGATCCGAGGCTCCCCCTCTCCCGGGGCTACTCCATCACCCGCCGCCGCTGGGAGAGGCAGGCCCTCCGCGCCGCGGCACTGGTCGGACCAGGGGACGAGATCGAGACCATCCTGCGGGACGGAACGGTCGTCTCGCAGGTGAAGGAGGTGAAAGTTGAAGATCGACGAGGCGTTGAAGAAGCTCGAGGAGATCACCAAGCGCCTCGAGAATGAGGAGATCCCGCTCGAGGAGGCTCTCGAGCTCTTCGAACAGGGGATCACCCTCGCGGCGCAGATCAAGGAATCGCTTGATCAGGCGAAGCTCAAGGTGAAACAGGTCCTCGAAACCGTGCAGGGGGTGTTCTCCGTCTCCGATTTTGACCTTTCCCAGTGAACCCCTATAATGGTTGAATTGTGAATTTCACCGTGAAGAAGGAGAGGGTTATTGGCCTATCTCACCATCCCGCGTTACTTCGCGCGCTCGGTTGAGCGCTTTCCCGACCGCCCGGCGGTGGGGAACACAAAAGACCATCCCGGTGAGCCCGACAAAATCTCGTTCAAGGAGCTCGATCGGCTGTCGGCCCGCCTTGCCGTCGGCCTGGCGGAGCTGGGGATCGGGAAGGGGGACCGGGTGGCGATCATGTCCCGCCCGCGCATCAGGTTCGCCGCCGCCGTCCTCGGGATCCTCAGGCTCGGCGCGTGGATGGTCCCGCTCGACCCGACGCTCCCGAGGAATGAGGCGGAGGCGCTGATCAATGAGGCGGGGGTGAAGGCCGTGTTCGCTCCCGCCGAGCTGTTCGACCGCCTACCGGAGACCGGCCCGCTCCTGATCGATTTTAACGATGGTGACGGCGGGAGACCGTTTTCATCCCTGCTCCGAGACGGAGAGCCGCCGGCGGTGGAGATCTCGGAGGACGATATCGCGGTGCTCGCTTACACATCCGGTACGACCGGAAACTCCAAGGGAGTGCTCCTGAGTCATAAGAACATCACCGCCGACATCGAGGCGTGCATCACCGTGATGCCGATCACCGAGCAGGACGTCTTTCTGACCATCGCCCCTTGGCACCACATCCTCGGGCTCACCACGGCCTTCTTCCTCACCCTCTACACCGGTGCGTTCACCCTGTACACCGACGACTACCGCGCGATCGGGAAGCTCCTCAAGAAGTACGGGGTCACCGTGTTCACCGGGGTACCGAAGCTCTATCACGCGATGTACGAGAAGCTCATGGCCCAGGTCCGCCGTAGCCTCGCAGGTCGGTTCATGCTCCGGACCGCCCCGAGGCTGGTGGGCAAGAAGGTGAAGCAGGCCCTTACCGGTGGGAAGCTCCGCTTCTTCGTCTCCGGATCCGCACCCCTCGATCCAAAGGTGAGCATAGGCTTTCGCCGTCTCGGGATCGGGCTCCTGGAAGGGTACGGCCTCACCGAAACCTCCCCCGTCGTCTCCTTCTGCGATCCGTTCTCCCCGAAGGGTGGATCGGTCGGCCGGCCGCTCCCCGAGATCGAGGTCAAGCTGATAAACACCCGCCCGGACGGGGTGGGAGAGCTCCTAGTGCGCGGCCCGACGGTGATGCAGGGCTACTACAAGAACGAGGCCGCCACCCGGGAGGCGATCGATTCGGACGGCTGGTTTCACACCGGTGACCTGGCCTTGATCGACGAGGACGGGGAGATCTTCCTGAAGGGGCGGGCGAAGAACGTGATCGTCCTCGAGAGCGGGAAGAACGTGTATCCCGAGGAGATCGAGTGGGAGCTGTCGCGCATCCCGTACGTGGAGGAGGTACTGGTGCGCGGAGGGGTGCGGCAGGGGCAGGAGGTGGTGGAGGCGGTGATCTACCCGAACTGGGAGCGGCTGAAAGCGGACGGACATCTCGAGGACGCGCAGGATGTAATCTGGGAGGAGATCAAGCGCCGCCAGCAGCGCCTCGCCCCGCACAAGCGGATCCGCAGAAAGAGCGACGTCGTCCTCGTCGATGAGCCGTTCCCCAAGACGAGTACCATGGACATCAAGCGCCACCTGTACAAAGGAGGTAATGGTGTACCCAACGCTGAATGAACTCTTCGAGAAGGCGGTGCGCGAGCACCGCGATCGGATAGCGCTCCGCATGCCGATCCCCAAAGAGCGTAAGCGAGGGGGAGGAACCAGACTGGTGCTTAACGAAATATCCTACTCCCGGTTGGGGGAGATGGTCGGGCGGTTCGCCACAGCGCTCAAGGAAGTCGGGGTGGAGAAGGGGGATAAGGTCGCCCTGATCTCCAAGCCGCGGGCGGCGTGGGTGACCGCCTTCTTCGCGATCCTGCGGGTCGGGGGGACTGTCCTTCCCCTCGATCCCGACCTGCAAAAAGGGGAGATCCAACGGATCCTCACCGAGGCTGAGGTGAAGGGAGCCGTGATCTCCGGGTTAAAGCTCGAGGACCTCAACGAGATCAAGAAGGAGGCGCTCCCGGGGCTGTTCCTCGTCTCGATGGACCGGCCACAGGATGAGGAAGCCCTGTTCCTCGACGCTCTCCTCCTCGGGAAGAAGCCCGCCCCTTCCGCAGAGGTCTCTCCCGACGACATGGCGATTCTGATGTACACCTCGGGAACGACCGGGAACGCGAAGGGGGCGATGCTCCTCCACCGCAACATCTCCTCCAACGCCCTCACCGCCCTCAAGGTCGTCGACCTGTCCGCCAAGGATAACTTCCTCACGATCGTGCCTTGGTATCACATCTACGGGCTCACGGTCACCTTGATAACTCCGATCATCGCCGGTGCGACGACGACCTACGCCCCGGTCGACCGCAACCTCGCCCTGGTGATGAAGAGGGCTCATCCGACGATCATCCTCGGGGTGCCTAAGCTGTACCATGTCCTGTACGCGCGGATCATGGACTCGATCGAAAAGAGCCCTGTCAAGCGCGCGATCTACCGCCTCTCCCCCACCCTGATGGGGAACCTCGTCAAGCGAAAGCTGTTCGGCAAGGACTTCCGGTTCTTCACCTCCGGCGGGGCGCCGCTCAGCCCCGAGGTGGCGCAGGGGTTCAGGAGGATGGGGATCGGGATCATGGAAGGGTACGGGCTTACCGAGACGGCGCCCGTTCTCACGATGAGCGACAAGTTCGCCTCCGAGCCCGGGATGAAGCCGTTCCCCGGGGTGGAGGTACGAATCCACAACCCAGATGCCTCCGGGGTGGGGGAGATCATCGCCCGCGGGCCGAACATCATGGCCGGCTACTACAAGAATACGGAAGCGACCGCTGAGGTGATCGATCCGGACGGCTGGTTCCACACCGGCGATCTCGGCCGCATGGAGGGGGACCGGGTGATCATCTCCGGGCGGGCGAAGAACGTGATCGTCCTCGAGACCGGGAAGAACGTGTACCCCGAGGAGATCGAGTGGGAGCTCCTCACCATCCCGGAGATCGAGGAGATCATGGTCTACGAGGACGAGCGCCAGGGGGCGCCAGTGGTGGCGGCGAGGGTCTACCCAAACTGGAGTGTCCTCAAGGAAGAGGGGATCACCGATCCGGAGAAGGCCCTCGATCTCATCTGGGAGCGGATAAGGGAGAAGAGCGAGAACCTCGCCGTGTTCAAGCGGATCAAGTACAAGGACCTGGTCTCCCTGGTCGACGAGCCGTTTGAGAAGAGCGTCAAGCTCGACATCAAGCGCTATGTGTACCAGAAGAAATCCGACTAGCCCCTGATATAAAACCCCTCCTCCCCCTGGGGCTCAGACCATTCCACCTCGAGGGCGTCCACCCGCGCCCCCGGTGGACCGACGCGCAGGAACGAGATCAACTCGCGCAGGTCGCCCTCCTCCCCCTCGGCGGCGAACTCCACCCTCCCGTCGGGGAGGTTCCTCACCCATCCGGACAGCCCGAGGGCACGAGCCCGGTCGCGGGTGGTGGCGCGGAAGAAGACCCCCTGCACCCGTCCCGATACGGTTCCGTGGATTCGCTTTCTCATATTTTCCTCTCTTTCCTCTTGCCAAGCGCTGCTTATTGTAGTATAGTAAATAAGTGTGAAAGGAGGTGAACAATATGGTCAACAGGGTTAATACCTTATCAATCTACATTCCCAAGAACAAGATGGACAAAAACCCGGTTGAACGTCTCACCAAGCTCGCAAAACAGAAGGAACGCTCGATCAACTACCTCGTCGTCGAGGCGATCATCCAATACCTCGACCGTGAGGAAAGGAAGAGCAGGAAGTAACCTACTCCTCCTTATCGCGGTAAGAAAGAACGTAGTTCAAGAAGAAGGCCAGCAACACCCCGACGAACCCTCCGAGCACTGCAGCGACGGCGATGTTAAGTGTGCGGTGCGGTCCGATGAGGGAAACAGTGGGGTTCTCTATTGTTTCGATGGTAAGAAGTTCCGCCGGGTCCGTCTTCCGCAGGCTCTCCATCTGTACATCCACCTGAACGAGCTGAAGAGCGAGGGCCCCAACCCGGTCGGCAAGCGCCGCGGTCAGTTCGGGAGAGGAGGAAGCCTCCATCTGCGAGTAGAGGAGGTCCTTCTCCCGTGAAAGCTGCTCCCTTTTTCTCTCGGCGAGTTTGAGCGCCAGATCCATCCTCCCCTTGAGATCCTCGATGGCCTTCTCCTGCACGAGCGGCGTAAGGCGCGAAAGCGCCTCTTGCATCTCCTTCGGGGACACCACCCCAGCGAGGGTCAGGGTGATGTCGTTCCCTTTGACCTTGGCCGTCAAGGAGAGCCCGTTCCCCGGTTCGATCCTCTGCAGCGAAGCGACGAGTCCTTGTGTGTTCGAACTCGGAATCCCCAACTCAGCCCCCAGCTCCTCGATCCTGTAGGCCACCGTCCCGGAGTAGCGGTCGGGTTGGGTGAAGCTGACCACGGCGGCGACAGCGACGGCGATCACAAGGACCCCGAGGATGACCCACTTCCATCTCCACATCACACGCAAGTAATCGATCAGTTCGACCTCGTAGTCTTCCGTCATTTCTTCTCCTTGATCCGTTTTATCTCCTTCAACCGTCTCACGATCATCTCTTCCGCCCCCCGGCCGGTCGGCCGGTAGTAACGCCTCCCGGCAAGGGCCGGAGGGAGACATTCCATCGGGGCGACCCCATTGGGAAAGTCATGGGCGTACTTGTACCCGTCCCCATAGCCGATCCCCTGCATCAGCCGCGTCGGGGCGTTCCGCAGATGGAGGGGGACCGGCTCGTTAGGCCGCTCCTTGACGTCGCGCCTCGCCTCGTTCATACCGACGTAGAGCGCGTTGCTCTTCGGGGCGCAGGCGAGATACACCGCCGCTTGCGCGAGGGCGAGGTCGCACTCCGGCAACCCGACGCGGTCCACAGTTTCGGAAGCGGCGACCGCGATTTCAAGCCCCTGCGGATCGGCGAGCCCGATATCCTCGGAGGCGATTCGGATCAGCCGCCGCGCGATGAACCGGGGGTCCTCTCCCCCCTCGAGCATGCGGGCGAGCCAGTACAACGCGGCGTCGGGGTCGGAGTTGCGGATCGACTTGTGAAACGCGGAGATCAGGTTGTAGTGCTCCTCCCCGGACCGATCGTAGCGGAGGGCCTTCTGCTGCAGCGCCCGCTCGACCGCCGTAATTCCGATCTTCACATCGGTCGCGATCGCCGCTGCGGTCTCCAGGGCGGTGAGGGCGCGGCGCGCGTCCCCGTCCGAGAACGCGATGAGCATCTCCTCCGCCTGAGGGTCGAGTGTGTACCTCCCGGCGAGACCGCGCGGATCGACCAGGGCCCGGCGGATGACGCGGCGCAGATCCTCCCCGGAGAGGGGATGGAACAGGAAGAGCTGGCAGCGGGACAGGAGCGCGGAGGTGAGGGAGAACGACGGGTTCTCGGTCGTCGCCCCGATGAACAGGACGCTCCCCTCCTCAAGGTAGGAGAGCAGCACGTCCTGCTGGGCGCGGTTGAACCGGTGGACCTCGTCGAGGAAGAGGAGGTCTCGCTTCCCCTCGAGCTCGAACCGGCGGCGCGATCCCTCGAGGACCGCCCGCACCTCCCTCACCCCGGACAGGGCGGCGGAAAGGTGCACGAACCGGGCGCCGGAGCGGGCGGCGATGATCCGCCCTACGGTTGTTTTTCCCGTTCCGGGAGGTCCCCAAAAGAGGAGGGCGCGGTAGCTCCCCCGCTCGATCAAGACCCGCAGGGCGCCGTGCTCCCCGAGGATCTCCTCCTGACCGATCACCTCGTCGAGGTCACGCGGACGGAGCCGCTCGGCCAGGGGGATGCCCCTCTCATCCGAAAACAGGGATTCCTCCATCTCTTTCACCGTCGTTATCTAACGGGATAAAGCCCGGAAAAACAAGTTCGCGGAGGCGCATTCGCTGATTATAATAGCCTTATACACAAGGGGCAGAGGGTCGGAATGAAGCGAGCACTGTTCGCCGGATTGGTGTTCCTGACGGCGATATCGTTCCTCAGCCTCGGGGCGCCCGACTACACCATCGTCCCGTGGCCGTACGGGGCGGTCGTATGGATCGGGGCGCCGTCGCAGGACGCGCAGACAATGGTCGATTACGCGATAAGAGCGGTCCAGAACGTGTTCAGGTTTTGGGGCATCCATCCTCCGTCCCCGGCGGCGAACTGGGCACATCCGGTACAGACGAGCTCGCAGGCGTGGTACCGAGGGACGATGGAGCAGATTCAGTCTCCGAGCGTTCCGATCACGGATTTCATCGGTCGCGACTATTCCCTCATACGCGGCACTCCCGTCCCGGAGCCGGGCTCGGACGAACTGCTCATCCTCCCGGCTCCGAGCTGGGAAAGGGAGAAGATCCCCCCGCTGATCATCGGGGCCTATCCCGACCGGGAGTCTATGAACGCCGCATGCGGGGACTACTCGTTCATCGGAACCTACGGGCCACCTCTTTCGTTCCGCGCGCTCATGTTGGAGAAACCGACCGGACCGAGCGCGAGCTTGATCCCGATCCTCGCCTCAGGGTCGGACATCATCCTGCCCCGCACCGATGACTGGCGATCCATCCTCGACCATGAGATCGCTCACTGGTTGACCAGCCTCGTGTGCCGGTACGAGGGGACCGATTTCGGTTCGCTGCCACCGGTGATGGCAGAGGGGATCGCCGACTACACCGCATATTCCCTGTCCGGCGCCGGCCGCCGTTGGGAAAACGTCGCCGCGGCGTGGGTCCAAGCCGGCGGCAAGTTGGACAGCGTCCCTCCACCCCTGTGGTACGATGTCGGGACGAGCGTGGTCGACTACCTCGTTGAACGAAAGGGGAAGGACGTTCTCCTGTATTCGCTCCCCGAGTTCGCCGCGGATTGGGCAAGGCAGGCGGCGGCGATCACCCCGGGCTGGCGGGCGTCGCTGCACAATGAAAAGCTGACGGACGGCGACCGCGCGCTGTACGAAGCAACGCTGGAACGGCTGGACCTGTGCGCGTGGATGCTCGATCCGGTCCTTCCCCCAGAGGCGCAGGCGTTGTTAGATAAGCTCTACACCGGGAAAGGGGCCCCTTCCGACATCGATGCCTTTTGGAAGCTCATCTCTACGGCTCCGCCGCCCCCGTCCCATGACGCCTGGGCTCGGCTAGCCCGCCGTGAGGACACGTTCCGGATCGTCCAGTACCGGGACGGCGATCGTAACGGCGAGCGGATGGCGCGGGCACGGGTGGAGATAAACCTGAGGAAGTACCGTGAAGGTGGCGATTGGCAGGGCTATTACCACTGGTTCATAACCGGCCTGCGCAAGGTCATCGCCGCGTGGGGAGATACAAAAGGAGGATGAATGACTAACGAGATCAACGTCGCGATCATCGGGCAGCGGTTCATGGGGCGGGCGCACGCGAACGCGTACCGCCAGGTGCGGGCGTTCTTCGATCCCCCGCTCTCTCCGCGGCTCCGGCTCGCCTGCGGACGGAACGAAACCGCTCTTACGGAATTCGCGCGCCGGTTCGGATGGGAGGAGCACTCGACCGATTGGCACAACGCCGTCTCCAGGGACGATATCGACCTGATCGACATCTGCAGCGCGAACGACCTGCACGCCGAGATCGCGATCCAGGCGGCGCGGGCGGGCAAGGCGGTCTTCTGCGAGAAGCCGCTCGGACGCGACCTTTCGGAGGCAAGACGGATGCTCGCCGCGGTGGAGGAGGCCGAAGTCCCGCACATGATATGCTTCAACAACCGGTTCTACCCCGCGATTCGGCTCGCCAAAAAGCTGATCGCTGACGGGGCGATCGGGGAGGTGCGCCAGTTTCACGCCCTCTACCTCCAGGACTGGGGGCTCGATCCGAACATACCGTTCACCTGGCGGTTCGACAAGGATAAGGCCGGCTCGGGCGCCCTCGGGGACACGGCCGTGCACATCACCGACCTCGCCCGGTTCCTCGTCGGTGAGATCACCGAAGTGGTTGGAGATCTATCCACGTTTATAAAAGAGCGGCCGCTTACCGACGGGTCAGGAACCGGCAGGGTAACGGTCGACGACGCGGCGGCGTTCCTCGCCCGGTTCGAGAACGGGGCGAGCGGCGTGTTCGAGACGACGCGGGTGGCGACCGGCAGGAAGAACTTCATGCACATCGAGGTGAACGGCACCAAGGGGAGCATCTACTGGAACCCCGAGGACCTGAACGTCCTGTGGTTCTACTCCCTCGATGACCCCAAAGAGACTCGCGGGTTCCGGCGGATCCTCGTCACCGAACCCGATCACCCCTACGTCGAGAATTGGTGGCCGCCCGGGCACATCCTCGGCTACGAGCACTCGTTCGTCCACGCCGTGTACGAGCTTCTCACCGCGATCGCGGAGGGGCGCAACCCCGAACCGAGCTTCCACGACGGGGTAAAGGCGCAGGCAGTGCTGGAGGCAGTCGCCCGTTCGGTGGAGACCCGGGCCTGGGTTCCGGTCGAGGGCTAGCTAGAGCTCGAACTCGGCGACGAGGAAGGTGTGATCGGACGGGCGCTCTGCCTTGCGCGCCTCGCGGTCGATCCACGCGGCCGTCGAGCGCTCAGCGAGCGGTTTCGTCGCCCAGATGTGATCGACCCGCCAGCCGAGGTTCCGCTCGAGCGCGCCCCGGACCCGATAATCCCAAAACGTGTACTGCCCCGGATCGTCCGGGTGATGGCGGCGGAAGACATCGATGAACCCCCACTCTCGGATCCGGGCGAGCGCCGCCCGGGCATCGGGATGGAAGTCGACATGATTCACCAGCCGCTTGGGGTTGTGGACGTCGATCTCCTCCGGGGCGACGTTCAAATCCCCGCACCAGATGAGGGGTTGAGCCGGGGAGAAGTTGCGCGCGAAGTAGTCGCGCAGCCGGGCGAGCCATTCGAGCTTGTAGGCGAACATCTCCGAGTTGACCGATCTCCCCTGAGGGACGTAGGTGTTGACGATCGGGATCCCGTGCACCGTCGCCCGGATCAGCCGCGCCTCATCGTGGGGTTCTGAATCGAGCCCGAACGAGACCTCCTCCGGTTCCTCCCGGGAGGCGATCGCCACCCCGGCATAGGCCTTCTGGCCGCGGAACACGACGTTGTACCCGACCTCCGCGAACGCCTCCCGCGGGAAGTCGGGATCCTGGACCTTGGTCTCTTGGATGCACAGGACGTCAGGCCGGTTGCGGGAGAGCCAGTCCTGCACGAGCGGGATCCGGCTTCTGATCGAGTTTGCGTTGTACGTCGCGATTTTGAAGATCATTTATCCCCCAATTCCCGGCACTGATAACCGGCGGCATATTTTGCGCACAAGTTTATTGGAGATTTCCGAGTGCCGGGGAATCGTTTCTACAGCACCCGTCATCGGGTTATACCACAGTGAGTGAGACCGGCCTTCGCGCTTAAGGTAACAACCGTGTTTGCGGAGATGTTTCAGTAGCTGTTCCCGCTTCACTTTACTGTGATCTTCTCTGTGATTGCGTCAGCGGGTACACCGCGCAATCCTTCCTCTCGACGGTCTTGCAAGATGAGAGCGATCGCTTCGGCTAGGCTCTCGCGCGCTTCCTCTTTCGATCTTCCCTGACCGTTGGCACCAGGGATCTCCGGACAGTACGCAATGTACCATTCGCCGTCACGCTCGATAACTGCCGTGAATTCGTTTCGCATCGCAATCCCTCCTACCTCCATTATACATCTTTAGCAAGGATTGAAGAGGCGCTCAA
>JAJRTG010000107.1 GCA_024278395.1 Fidelibacterota bacterium
AGCGGCGGCGGGAACGCGCCCCGTGCGGGAGGGGGCGGCGGTGATCGACCGGAACGGGAACTACCTCGGCCGGGTGACGAGCTGCGTCGCGCTCGATGACCGTCAGGTGGGACTCGCCCTCTTGGACAAACGGGGTCTTGCACCCGGGACGTCGATCGGGCTCATCAACCCGCCGCGGTCGGAGACGGTGAAGCCGGTCGCACAATTGGCGAAGGGGGACCGCGTGGCCGTTCCGGTCTCCGGTGCGATCATCCGTCGGTTCCCGCGCTGGGCGGCCAAGCTGAAGGCGGGGGTCGGGGAGTAATACCCTCGGAAACCAGGGAGGGGCGATGTCGAAGAAGACGCCGATGATGGAGCAGTATCTCCGCCTCAAGGCCGCCCATCCCGATGCGATCCTGTTCTTCCACCTGGGGGATTTCTACGAGGCGTTCTTTGAGGACGCGGAGGTGCTCGCCCGTGAGCTCGACGTCGTCCTGACGGCGCGCAACGGCAATCCGATGGCCGGTGTCCCGATCCGCCGCGGTGAGGCGTACGTGAACGAGCTTCTCAAGCGCGGATATAAGGTGGCGATCTGCCAACAGATGGAGGACCCGCGCAAGGCGACCGGCCTGGTCCGCCGCGAGGTGGTGCGGGTCGTCACCCCGGGGACGACCCTCGACGACGGGGTCCTCGACGCGGGACGGAACAACTACCTGTGCGCGGTCTACCGCCGCGGCGCCCGGTTCGGGTTGGCGGCGCTCGACCTGTCGACCGGCGAGTTCACCGCCACCGCGGCGTCGGACAGGGAGGCGCTGACCGGCGAGCTCACCCGCCTTAGTCCGAGTGAGCTCCTTCTGCCCCCGGAATTGAAGGAGGAATTCGCCGAGCTGGAGCAGGGCGTGATCACCGTGTTGCCCGCCGAGCAGTTCGATCCCAAGTCCGTTTCCGATGCGGAATTCGGAGTTCCCGAGGAGGCGCTCTGCGCCGCGGGGGCGGTCCTGGCCTACGTGGCCGAGACGCAGAAGGGGATCGTCGCCCATCTACAGAGGTTGCAGATGTACAGCCTGTCCGAGCGGATGGAGATCGATCCGTTCACCCTGCGCAACCTCGAGCTGGTGAAGCCGCTTCGGGAGGGCGAGGAGCGCGGGACGCTCCTCCACGTCCTGGATAAGACCGCCACCGGAATGGGGAGGCGCTACCTGCGCCGGGCGATCCTGGCCCCACTTCTAGATCGGGCTGAGATCGAGGCGCGGCTCGCCGCGGTGGAGACCCTCACCCAGGACGAGCTCGTGCAGCAGGCCCTCACCGAAGCGCTTGCCCGGGTGCACGATCTCGAGCGGCTCACCGGCAAGCTCGGGGCGGGGAGGATGGGGCCGCTCGATCTCCTCCTGCTGGAGAGGAGCCTCGACCAGCTCCCGCGGGTCACGGAGGCGCTATCCGGCGTCGCGGGGGGGGCGTCCGGACTCCTTATCCGGATCATTGAAGATCTTTCATTCCCCCGGCTTGCTGAGCTCAGGGAGGGTCTCTCCGGGATGCTCGTCGACCAGCCGCCGGCCGACGCGCGCGACGGTGGGTTGATCCGTCCCGGGTTCAGCGAGCAGCTCGACCGGCTGCACGCGGAGATGCGCGCCCTCCGCGCCCAGATAGCCGCACTCGAGCAGAAGGAGCGGGCCCGCACCGGGATCCCGTCCCTCAAGGTCGGGTACAACCGCGTCTTCGGTTACTACATCGAGGTGACGAAGCCGCATCTTTCCAAGGTGCCGCCCGAGTATCACCGCCGTCAGACCCTGACGAACGCCGAACGGTTCGTGACCGAAGAGCTGCGGGAGTACGAACAGCGGATCGCCGTCGCCCAGGAGCGGGCGGTTGCGCTAGAATTGGAGTTGTTCACGCAGGCACTCGAGCGGTTGAAGGAGGGGATCCCACTCCTCCAGCGGGCCGCGCACGCACTGGGCAAGCTTGACTTCCTCCTGTCGCTCGCTGTCGTGGCGCGGAGGAACCGGTACACCCGCCCCCGGTTCACCGATCGGCATGAGATCGTGATCCGGGAAGGGCGCCACCCCGTCGTGGAGCTCGTCGAGGAATTCGTCCCCAACGATCTCGCCCTTCCCGAGGGGACGGATCTGGCGATCATCACCGGGCCGAACATGTCGGGAAAATCCGTATATCTGCGCCAGACAGCGCTCATATGCCTCATGGCCCAGGTCGGTTCGTTCGTCCCGGCGAGGGAGGCGACGCTTCCCATCCTCGACCGGATATTCGCCCGCGTCGGAGCGAGCGACATGCTCGTCTCCGGGATCAGCACGTTCATGATGGAGATGCTTGAGACGGCGGCGATCCTCAATCGAGCCACCGCCCGCAGCCTGATCATCCTCGATGAGATGGGGCGGGGGACGAGCACCTACGACGGCCTGTCCATCGCCTGGGCGGTGGCCAAGGAGCTGGCGGGGAGCGTGCGGGCGAAGACCCTGTTCGCCACCCACTACCAGGAGCTCACCCGCCTGGCCGACGAGCTTCCCAATGTGACCAACCTGCACGTCGCGGTGAAGGAGGTGGGCAAGGAGGTCGTCTTCCTCCACCGCGTCGAGCCGGGGGTCGCCGCCGGCAGCTACGGGGTTCACGTCGCCCGCCTCGCCGGGCTCCCCGATCGCGTCACGGAACAGGCCGAGAGGATCCTCGCCGAGTTCCTGGCGGGCTCCCCCCTCTACCCGAAGGCGGGTGCTCCGGACGCCTCTGCGCAGTCCCTGCCCCTTTTCGGTCCGGATGAGCATCCGGTGGTGAAGAGGCTGCGCAAGATAGACCCCAACAACCTGACACCGCTCGAGGCATTGGAGCTTTTGTTTCAATTGAGGAAGGAGCTTTGATCGTTGAACTGGATCGTGCTTTTCGGTAACATGAACCGAATCATCCAACAACTGTGAGGTCACGAGGGTGGAGATAACGAAGGTAGAGATCCGGCCGATGCGCAGTGAGGGAAACCTGAAGGCGTTCTGTTCGGTGGTGTTCGACGATGTGTTCATCGTCCACTCGGTGAAGGTGATTCAAGGGAAGGAGAACCTGTTCGTCGCCATGCCGAGCCAGGAGACGAAAAGCGGCGAATTCCGTGACACCGCCCACCCGATCGATAATGATTTCCGCCTGAAGCTGGAGGAAGTCATCCTCCAGCGGTACATGGAGGTGGTGGGAAACGGGAAGAATCGCCCCTCCGCCCTGGAGGAAATTCCAACAGAGGATGTGACGATTTAGGGCGTAGCCAAGCGGTAAGGCAACGGCCTTTGGAGCCGTGATCGGAGGTTCGAATCCTCCCGCCCTAATACTTCTATGAACGAGCGACCGATTGAGGAACTGGCGAAGAAGCTCCGCCTCAAGATCTCTCCGGAGGTCCTTGAGCGGGCCTTCCTCCACAGTTCCTACGTAAACGAGCGGAACGACCCGCGCGGCTCGAACGAGCGGCTCGAGTTCCTCGGGGATGCGGTGATCGATCTTGCGGTAACGAGCCACCTCTTCCGGGAGTATCCGGACGCGGACGAAGGGAAACTGACAAAGGCGAAGTCGGTGGTGGTCAGCCGGCCGATGCTCGCCGAGAAGGCGGATAAGCTCGAGCTTTCCAAGTACCTGCGCCTGGGGAAGGGGGAGGAGGCGAACGGCGGACGCGCCCGCGCCTCCAGCCGGGGGAACGCGTTCGAGGCCCTTGTCGGGGTGATCTTCCTCGAGCGCGGGTACGCCTACGCCGCCAGGTTCGTCCTGCGTTATCTGAAGGATGAGATCGAGCGACTGCTCGCCGAACAATCGGCGACCGGGGACTATAAGAGCCTGTTGCAGGAGACGGCGCAGCGGCTCTTCTCTTGTCGTCCCAAGTACTCGGTGGTCGATACTAAGGGGAAGGAGCACAAGAAGGAGTTCACGGTCGCTGTTTCCGTCGCCGGACACCGCGGGATCGGCCGCGGCCGCAGCAAGAAAGAGGCTGAACAAGCGGCGGCGAAACAGTTATACTTAATGCTCGAGGAGTTCTAGGCCCCCGTAGCTCAGTAGGATAGAGCAACGGTTTCCTAAACCGTAGGTCAGAGGTTCGAGTCCTCTCGGGGGTAGAAGCTTCGGTTGTAATCCCACCTTTTCCCCACCTACTCGTTAAGAAGATCGGCTTGTTTCAGGCTCGACAGGGCGGAGAAAAAAGGGCGGCCGTCATCGACGGCCGCCCGAAAGGATCACTGATTTACGGCTCGTTCGGCCATGGGCCGACGATCCCCTTCACCGCCCATTCCATGGTGATGAGGGAGTCGGCGGACAGCCACATCCCCTTCGGGACTTCAAGGTTGCCCTTGCGGTCGTAGACCGGTCCCTGATAGGGATCGAAGGTGATCCCGGGATCTGCCATCTGGTTCAGCCGGGTCTGGATCAGGTCGTAGACGCTGATCTTCCCGAGGGTCGGGTGATCGATCATGACCGCCTTCAGTTTATCGATGTAGGCGGGGTTGATCGGCATTCCGGGTTGAGCGCCCATCTCCACCGCGCCCTGGCCGAGGAGCCACCAGTAGTCTACGTGCTGCAGGTTGTGCGCGGTGTATACGCCCTTGTAGATCTTTTCGAGGAAGTCCTCGTAGATCTTCTCCCAGTGGACGAGCTGCCCGGATACGCAGTACTCAGGGCTGAACTTGTACATCGGGGAGTAGTGGGCAAAGCTGATCAACCCGTTCTCGCCCGCGACCTGGACGACGGTCGGTGTGTCCTCGGTGAACGCGAACGCGTCACAGCCCTCGGCGATCAGCGCTTCGGTCGCCTCCTTGGCCGCCGCCGGGTTGAACCACTCGAAGATCCAACGCACGTGCACCTCGGCGTTCGGGTTGACCTCGCGCACTCCGATGGTGAACGCGCCGATGTGCCGCTTCAGTTCCGGAATCGGGAATGCGCCGACGTATCCGATCTTGTTCGTCTTGGTCAGCGCTCCGGCCATCAGTCCGTTCAGGTAGTAAACCTGATAGAAGTCGGCCATGTAGGTGGCCATGTTCGGGGCGCGCTTGAACCCGGAGCAGTGGGCGAAGATCACGTCCGGATACTTCTTCGCTGCAGCGAGGGTTCCGTCCATGAACCCGAAGCTGGTGGTGAAGATGACGTTGCAGCCCTCGTCGTTCACCAGTTTGTCGATCGTTGGGCCGACGTCACCCTCGGGCACGCTCTCCACGTACACCGTGGTCAGCCACGGAAATTCTTTATCCACTATCTGCCGTGCCACATCATGGGCGTGGCTCCAACCGTAGTCACCAACAGGTCCGACATAGATGAATCCCGCCTTGATCGGGGTTCCGGGTACATATTCCTTGGCTACCGCTATCCCAACCAAGCTTCCAACCAGGACCATCGTTAATACAGCAACCAACAAAATCTTTTTTTGCATGTTCCCCTCCCTTGTAGTCTTTTGTGTTTTATCTTACTTGCAAGTTTGCGTGACTATCACCTCCCTTCCCTCTGCGTCTTATTCTTCCCCTCTGGTATAGGGGATTGCAAGCGCGGCCGGCGCCCCCATCCGCTTCTGCAGCGTCCCCCGGGATACGAATATGAGGATGAGGATGGC